>DGIK01000011.1 GCA_002393195.1 Bacteroidales bacterium UBA3824
GCGTCTTTTCCTCGTATTTCATGTGACGGCGGATTTCCTGCGAATATTCATCGTAGATTTTCATAATGAGTTTGCCGAGCGGGTCGCTGTCGTTGATGCTTTCCTTCAATTCGCGCTGAATGAAAGGCAACTGAAAATCAAGGTAATAAGTGTGGCTCGCCTTCAAATAGCGCAGCAACGTAGGCACACTGATTTGGTCGTCGTCTTCAAATTTTGCGGAATTGTTGATTGTGAAATTCACCACCGCCAAAAACGTATATGTATCCACGCCGTTGAGCCTACAAGTTTCGCTCACGGTCTTGTCGCCAAATCCGAGGTTGATTCCAAAAGAACCCAACGCCTGCAACACGCTGTAATTGTCCTTGATGAGCGTCACCATCTTGTCGTCGGGTTCGTATATCTTGATGTTTTTCATTGGATTACGCATGTTTATATCACGATGCAAAGTTAGCATATTGTAGTGAAACAGGCAAGCGGACAGCGGAAAATACCTAAAATTAGGTATGGTCGGTAGGGCGCAATCATCAAAAATGGGGATAAAAAAACCGTTTTGACTATTCCCCTCCCGCGCCGCTCAATATCCAATTGTCAATCAGAATCCGGTCTTGTTCGAGGTCTAATTTGTCGGTGTGGTTGTGCTTCACTTCGGGGAACTCGCCTTTGAGGATTTTGTGGAGGACGCTGTTGGCGGTGTCGCCGGGGGCAACGAGGTTGAGGTCGGCGCGTTTGGCTGATTTTGCGTTTACCAATGCGGCGTAACTTTTGCCTTCGGTGAGAAAAAGTCCTGCGGCAGCGTGTTCGCGCAAACCGTGGCAATCGGCGCATCTTAGAGTGAAATATTCATTTTGAATGTAATTAAACATTCCAGCGTTGATGGTGCCTGCATCAATTTTCAAAGTGTCGCGAGAGCTTTTGTCGTCGTTGGTGAGTTCTTTTTGCCAAAGTGTTACCACACGCTGACGGATTCGGTTCAAAACGGTGATTTCCAAATAGTTGACACTCTGAGGAATACCGCCAAGAGTGATGTGCGTAGAGCCGTTGCCGTTGTTGATAATCTGTTTTGAAATTTCGGAATATTCTGCGGGGGCGGTTTTGTCGTTTACAGCCAATGAAAATCCTGAAAGAGTAACGCTGTATCCATCAGGCCAAGAGTCTAAGCCGCTGATAGTTGCATCAACCGAAACCTTGATACCTTCTTGCTGAAAAGTGTATTTTTCAACAATGTCGCCATCGTCGCAGGCGGCTAACAAAAACAATGAAATTATGTATAATATCTTTTTCATAATTATTATAATAAAATTTTAACAACGAATTAAACTAATGAAACGAATATTTTTACGAATTAAAAAAGAAAACTATTTCATATTTTTCTTTACAAATAAAACGAATACAACAAAACTATGTATTTGTTTGATTCGTAATATATAAACTCAGATAATATTTATTATTTTTTTCGTTTTATTCGTTTAATTCGTTGTTGAAAAAAATTAAAAAGCATACTGCAACATTACTGTAACAGAGTGGGTTGCGAGACCGAGGTCGTCGTTGTCGCGGTCGAGCTGCGTTTCGTGGCCCGTGCGTCCCATGTACTGATACATTGCTTGGAGTTTGAGGTTGGTGTCCTTGATGAAATAATTGAAACCAAATGCGGGCATATTGATAATGCCGTCCTTGTCGGTGGCGTTGCGATCCATAAAGTCGTAACGTGCAGCCACTTGCCACTGATTAGCCACAAAATATCCCGCCTGGACGTATCCTCCAAAATAGTTGAAAGTGTCATCGATTTTTTGGCGGTCGGTGAATCCGATGTGCATCATATATGCCTCAACGGCGATGTAAAGGCGGTTTTTCATGTATGCAAACTCAAATCCAAAACGGCTGTCGTTGGTAGATTCGCTTTCGCTCTCGATGTTGGTGTTGGCAGAAAGGGCGATGAGCATCTTTTGGTCGCTCAAATTGTTGGGATTTCCCTGAGTAGAAGGCATATAGCCAAATGGCATTACTGCAATTCTACCTGCGTAGAGCAACGATGGGAGACCCTTGATGTCGTCGCTGAGGGTCTTGGTGGCGGTGTTGACGCCCGCGCCAGTGCCGTTGAAAATGCCGGCTTCGTAGCTGAATTTGTTGTTGGCAATAAGTCCGTGAGCCATTACGCCGAGGTCGAAACCTGTGCCGATAGTGGGGTTGACGGCGTTGAGTACGTGAGGCATTATTACGTTGGTAGTCAGCGATGTAGGCACGCAGGGAAGGAGAGTTTCGCCCAAAGTGGTGAGGTAGGCGTGTGTGTAGGGGGTTTTGAATTTTCCAACGCGGAAACTGAGTGCGTTGTTGGCCTTTACGTCGAACCAAGCCTGTTGCAAAAGTGCTCCGCCCGAGCCGGCAGCGTTGATGCTCAGGTTAAACGAAATTCTGTCGTAAACCTTGCCTGTGAAACCAAGGATTGCATACGGAATTGCAAAGCCCGAGTTCATCACATTGTCTTGATTATAAGCCTTGTCGAGACCCTCGTCGTCGTACCAGTTGTATTTTCCGGCGGTCTGAATCAAGGTGTAAGGCTTGAAAACAAAGTCGCCTTTCTTAGATTTAATTGAAAAACCTTCACGTCCGGCAAGCGACACAACGCCATTGTCGGTGTCTTCTGTCTGCGCTGAAACTGAAAGCGTTACAGCGGATAGTATTGTTATCAAAAATATCTTTTTCATCTATTTAAATTTTTTACTACTTAATTTTTTTAACAACGGAACTCTCTGAAAGCACGGAATCATTTTGCAAAAAAGAAAATTTTAAATACTTAAAATTTTTGAGCGGAAAAAACGGAAATAAGTTTCCGCAAAATTGTTTCTGCAATTTTTTTCCCGTGTTTTCCAAAAAATATTTTTTCTAAAAAATATTTTATTAATTATTTGATTTTCCGTATTTTCTGTGTTTTCCGTTGTTACAAACTCTCTAAAAATGTTACTAATGCCTCCCTGTCCTCTTTTGGCATTTTTGCAAAGAGGTTTTTGGAGGCTTCGCCTTCGCCGCCGTGCCACAT
>DGIK01000204.1 GCA_002393195.1 Bacteroidales bacterium UBA3824
AGATACATATGCACATCATAACTTGTGAACAGGTTTCCTGCGGACATCCGGATAAGATCTGTGATCAGATTGCGGATGCCATTGTGACGGACTGCTTAAAACATGATCCAAAATCTAGGGTCGCAATCGAGTGCCTGATTAAGGATAACCACATCATTATAGCGGGAGAGCTGACAAGCGATCATGAGCCGGACTATCAAGGGCTAGTATATGAGGTCTTTAATCGGATCGGATTAGATAAGATAGGTGGTGTTTTTGATCCTTTCTTTTCTGCGTTGGATATTGGGATCCTTGTGAAGACGCAGAGTCCGGACATCGCTATCGGCGTTGACAAAGGCGGCGCGGGAGACCAGGGCATGATGTTTGGATATGCAGTGAACGAGACTGAGAACCTGATGCCCGTGAGCCTCGACATCGCCCACCTCATCATGCGAACGCTCGCCGACATACGCCGCGAAGGGAAGGTGATGACCTACCTGCGGCCCGACGCCAAGAGCCAGGTGACCATCGAGTATAGCGACGAAGGCATCCCCCAGCGTATCGACACCATTGTGGTATCAACACAGCACGACGAGTTCGACGACGACGAGAAGATGCTGGAGCGCATTAAGAACGATGTCATCAACATCCTCATTCCCCGTGTCAAACAGCACATTCACAGCGCAAAGGTTCTTGCACTCTTCAATGATGACATCAAATACTACGTCAACCCGACGGGTAAATTTGTCATCGGTGGCCCTCACGGCGACACGGGTCTCACCGGCCGCAAGATAATCGTGGATACCTACGGCGGCAAGGGCGCACATGGCGGCGGCGCATTTTCGGGCAAAGACCCGTCAAAAGTGGACCGTTCGGCGGCATACGCCACACGCCACATCGCCAAAAACCTCGTGGCGGCAGGCATCGCCGACGAAGTGCTTGTACAAGTAGCATACGCCATCGGCGTGGCTCAGCCCGTTGGCATCTACGTAAACACCTACGGAACCAAGAAAGTATCGCTCTCTGACGGCGAAATTGCGCAGAAAATAGCCAAAATCTTCGACCTTCGTCCAGCAGCCATCATCCGCCGTCTCAAGCTCAAAAATCCGATTTTTCAGCCCACGGCAGCATACGGACACTTCGGTCGCACGCCATACACCAAGGACGTTACTTTCATAGCATCCGACGGCACAAAAACCACAAAATCAGTAGATTTTTTCACTTGGGAAAAACTCGACTACGTGGACACCATCAAACGCGAATTTGGATTGGCATAACAAGCGGACGAGCAATGTAAAGCGGACGAGCCGTCCGCACTCCAATATAAAAAAAGCGGGCAGCCATCACTCTGACGGCTACCCGTTTTTTCGTATTAACTTGCTTACGTAGGGTGGGAACCACCTTAAACTTTAGTATTCCCAGAGATCCTGCTCAAAGTTGAAAATCTGTTCCTTGATCCTGTCTGCTTCGAGAAGACACTCCTGACCTTGGGCGTACTCGGAGATGAGACGGTTGTCATAGACGTTGGATTCGGCGAAGATGTAGCTTGAGAAGTACCTCTTCTGCATGATGTCCTCGAAGTTGAGACGAGCTGCATCGTTCTTGGCATTGAAGCACTCGGCGTTAGACAGAATCTTGCGAGCTTCCGGGTAATATACCCAGAACGTCTTCTTCTGGAGCGGCTTTTCCATATCCTCGTCCTCGGGGCGGTAATATACCCTGATGGGGCAGATACCAATGATGCGCACTTCCATTACAGAACGCTGCTTGTCGAAAAACCACAACTCTTTCATCAAGTACGCTTGGATTTCGGAACTCTGGTAACGGTTGTCGATGATCTTGGTGTCGATAGTACCATCGAGGTTTTCCACCTCCATAGTCTGCTGGTTGGAACCCATTGCCTCGTGCACCTCCTTCTCGGTCATGATAGTGCCAAATTCGTCGCCACCCGACTCAGCGTAGGCGGTGAGGCCCTGGGTGTGGATGCCTTCGAGAAGCACGTCGATAAAGCTCATACGTCCATCTTGCGGCTCTGTGGGGAAGTAAAGGTGATGGTTGGCCCTCTCTTTGAGCTCTATGCGTCGCCAAATAATTTTTGACCACATCACATCCGATTCCCTGACGTACTGATATGGAACAGGCTTTCTATTGATGGTGTGTATCTTCTCATACGGAAGGCCGAGCAAGACCTGAGCCTTGGTCTCTACGGCATCTACACACTGCAAAATGGCAGCCACTGCCATCAGAAACAGAATTTTTTTCATAATTTTTATATCTATAAATGTGTAACTACATAAGTAAAGAGAGTTCTAATAACTCTGTATTATTAAAACTCTCTTTACGTGTCAAATATTGTATCAAACTACAATATTTTTTTTAAGAAATGTTTGCAGTGTGCCTACTACTTGATTTTGAACGCGATAGTACCGAGCGAACGGATAGAACCATCAGGACCTTTTGCTTTGATGTCCTCGATGTAAATTTTGCCGCCCGAAGGAACTTGCGAGATAATCTGCTTCTGCTGTGCGGTGAACGCTGCCGAATTTGCGGTAGCATCCTGAGAGAAGCCCTTGATGGTAGCCGATACCTTGAAGCTTACAACGTTGAACTTCATATCGAAGTCGAAGTTTTCGAGGTCTGCCTTTACACCAGCCTGAGCTGCGAGCTCTGCCTTTGTAACAGTACCATCACGCTTGCCAGCCACCTTTGCTACAGGGTCAGGTACACGCTTTACACGGAACTGCTTGCTGCCGAGGTTTTTGGTCTGACCATCCACATTGGCTGTAACAGTGATGTTGACAGTGCCAGGAGCCTTCACCTGTGCGACGTAGGAGCCTGTCTGTCCAGCCTTGGTGATTGAGCCACCAGAGATGGATACGTTGAGTTTCTCAGCAGGAACGCCAGATGCGGTGATGTCGATCGGGTTGGGAACGCCGATGTAGAGTACGTTCATCTTGGTCGGAGATACCGACAACGAAGACTGACCTACTTCGTATTCACCCTTGAAAGGATAATCCTTGATTTCGCCGGTGCTCTTGTTTTTGAGCTTGATGACACCGCCAAACGACTTGGGACCTACCGAGCTTGTATTGCCGGTGAATACGCCCACACCGTTGTTGACGGGAATCGGCGAGCCACCTACGAGAATGTCGGGGTTCTGTGTAGAGTCGTAAGCTGCGATGAAGATCTCAGCCTTGTAGGGCTGGCCTACGAGCACGTAGCTCGACTTTGCATTAACGACGGCCTTGATGGCGTTGAACTTCATGTCGGTCTTACCAATCTGGCTCAAGAGGTAAGAGAGAACGCTGGATTCTGTGTTCCTAACGTCTGCCTGCATCTTGGTCATAAGGGTGAGAACGCCAGCTGCGGGCAAGTGCTCGAAGTTGGAATTTGCCCACGGCACAATTTCGCCTTCTTCGTTCTGCGACTTCATAGGTTCGGTAGAGAGCATCTGCTCGAGGCTTTCCTTGAGGCTTTCCATTGCTGCCTTGGAAGCTGCGCCGGTATCGGATGCCTGTTTGATGATGTCAATCAAGAAATCCTTGTACTTAGTACGGCTCTGCTCTACTGCATCGCCCTGCTTGTTCATAATGAAGATTTCGCCACCGACATTGTTGTCGTCCTTCTTGGTGAGAAGGTCGTCGATGTCAACTAAATTCTTGTCTTCTGCACCGGGAATGTCTGCTGCTTTGGAGGCACGCAATTCCCTTTCGATGTTGTTGTCTGTAGCTGTGTCCGAGAGTTCGAACGGCTTTTTGTAATCAGCGGTATAGACACCCTCAAGGGTACCTACCAACGCCAATTTGTAATGCTGAATTTCCTTGAAAGCCTTGTCAGCTTCCGCTACCACCTGATCCGCGAGGTTCTTGTACTTGACAACACTTGCCGAGTCGTTGACCATAGCCTTTACAAACTCGTTTTGTGTGCCGTCGATTACGCCCTCGGTGATAGTGTTAGTCTTACGCAGAGAGCCATCGACCATCGTGAATGCGGTAAGGATTTCAGCAGAAACGTTCAATGCCAAAAGCGCAGTGTAGAATAGGTACATCATACCTATCATTTTTTGCCTTGGTGTTTCTTTTCCTCCACTCATGTTATCTGATTTATTAAAAGATTCTTACTTAGAAAAACTTAGTTAGCTGTACATCTTAATAATAATGTGCTGCTGAGCAAGCCATCAATTAAGATACTTTTACGTTCAATGCGGTGAGCATGTTGCCGTAAACGCCGTTGAGAGCCTGGAGGTTCTTGCCGAGCTTGTTAACTTCGTTGGCGTAAACCTTTGCGCCCTGAACAGAATCTTTAAGTCCCTGGATAACAGAGTCGAAGTCGTTGAGCTGGAGCTCAAATACGCCGTTGATGGCGCCGAGATTCTTGTTGAGCTTGTTGATGTTGGAGCTGTACTCCTTGTTGCCGTCGGTGAGGGCAGAGAAATCTACCTGACCGAGCTTCGTAATCTGGCCCTGAACAGAACCCATGGTGTTAGCCATGTCTTCAGCAGAAGAGTTGAACGAAGCGATTGCTGTAGAAGCAGCCGAGATGTTGTCAGTGAAGTTCTTGGATGCAACGGCAGCCGAAGATACAGAAGAGAGATCCTTGACATTCTCGTTGAAGTTAGCGAAGTTGTTCTGGAGCTTGTCGAAGAAGTTCTTGCCACCAGCCTTCTCGAGCATATTGTCGAATGCTGCGAGAGCGTCGCCTGTTGAGCCTGCGCCTTTCTTGGGACCAGAAACTTCGCCGCTGTAGAACAGCTGGTAACCAGAGTTGCTCTTGTCCATTGTACCAGCCAAAGGCTCTACGGTACAGATCGGAAGGGTCTCGCCACGCTTCTCGGCAGCTTCCTCGTCCTCCTCAGTGAACAAAAGCTCCGGGAAGATGTTCTTCCAATGGTACTCCTCGGGAACCGGAGACAAGCCGGTAACGAAGAAGATTGCGGCCTCAGTGAGAAGGCCGACCATCAGCATGACAGATGCGCCCGGATAGTGCTGGATTTTGAACAATGCGCCGACCATTACGACGGAAGCGCCCCAGCAGTTCACCTTGTTGAAAATGTTCTGAAATTTTCTGGTTTTGTTAAATGCTACCATAATTTTGCTTTTAAAATTAGTTATTTAATTAATTGTTTATTGTACTGTTACGTGGCTGCCAAGGCTTGCGCAATGACAGTCAAATTTCAAACGCTAAAAGTATATACTTTTTATCAAATCAACAAACTTTAAGCCAATTTTTTTTTAATTTTTTTTAAGATTAACTTTTTCGCGTCTGAATTTGCCTGTGGTTGACCATCTTAACGACCTGATAAACAGGCAAAAACAATCGCAACGCGACCAACTTTTGAAGGTTGGCCGCATTGCGATATGATATGGAGTATTATGAAATGATTTTAGAAGTTGCCATAATCCCAATCTGTAGCGTTGCGTCCCATGTAGGACCTTACACACCTGAATCCGATGTAGCTCTTAGCTGTGTCCTGATATTCGTAGGTACGTGTGCCTACCTGGAGGTAGAATCCAACGTCCTTCCAAGAACCACCGCGAACTACTTTCCTCTTCAATACTGGCGGGTCGTCTGCCATTGCATTGTAGCTGTAGTCTGGGTTGAGGTCGTGGGTGTAGCTGTATGCAGATTCGTCAAATGCGTTGGAAGTCCATTCTGCTACGTTGCCAGCCATGTCGTAGAGGCCGTACTCGTTGGGAGCGTAGGTAGCCACTTCGATAGTCCTTGCAGCGCCGTCGTCAGCATAACGACCACGGAGGGGTTTGAAGTTGGCGATGAAACAGCCCGAATTGTTCCTCGTGTAGGGACCGCCCCAGGGATACATCGAGAGTGCGAGACCGCCACGTGCTGCGTATTCCCATTCTGCCTCGGTGGGGAGCCTGTACTGCTCCACCATCGGCTGATGGTTGGCGCGGAGGTAGTTGTTGAGGAAGTCGGTACGCCAGATGCAGAATGCAGTTGCTTGTTTCCAGTTGACACCTACAACGGGGTAGTTGTCGAATGCAACGTGCCAGAAATATTTTCTTGCCATCGGCTCGTTGTAAGAATAGGTGTAATCGCTCATCCAAACGAGGGTGTCGGGATATACGTTGATGCGGCCTTCCATAATGAAGGAACGGCGGTCCTGAATCGGAACAACGTTGCCTTTTGCGTCGATTACTGTACCTTCGTACTTACCACCGGTGAAGTCTTCGTTGAAGTTGTAGCGGTTTTCTTTGAGAGCTGCCTGCTTTAAGTCCACCCAATAGTAATCGTAGATAAGCTTGCGGGTGTCGATTTCCTGGAGCTTGTTGAAACGCTCTTCTTTAATAAGGTAAAGATCCTTGATGGCGTCGGAGATAGCCTGACGCTCCTCGCCTTTGCCCGACTTGTCCCAAACCTTGTTGCGGTTTTCCCAGTTGAGCCAGCAGGTCTTGGGGTTGTTGGGGTCGTACTCATTGAGGTCCACCTTGTCTTCGTCCACATGCATGGAGAACATATTGCCGCCCTTGGAATCATCGCCCACGCCTGCGATAAGGCACATGCGCATTGCGATAGAATCCCTCACCCACTCTACGAACTGTCGATACTCATTGTTGGTGATTTCGGTATCGTCCATCCAGAAGGGATCTACTGTTACAGTCTTAGACTGCGCCGTCATCGAGAAGGGAACGTCCTGATCGTTAGGACCCATATTATAACTGCCTTGCGGTACGAATACCATTCCGTAAGGGTCTGACTCGACGTAGTTTGTGGGTCGGTTGCCCGCGCCGACAAGTTCGCCGTTGCCTCCCTTTTTGCAAGCACCGAGGAGCAGTAATCCCGATGCAGCTGTCAAAATCATTAATTTTTTCATAATACTCTTATATTTTCCGAATTGTTTTTAATCATTTTTTCCTTACAGGAACCTTACGCTTCTGACTTTCTGCGCGGGCTTGCTGCGCTCCGGCATGAAACTGTATCCTATCAAAAACTCAAAAGATCCCGAATTGGATTTGCGAAGTTTGGAAACTCCCACTTCGTATGCGAGTCCTACCTTGATGTCGTTCATCACCGTGAGCCCCGCAAGGAGTGTTATTGCATCTCCGTTTCTATAAGTAACGCCACCCCATACTTTTTTATTGTATAAAATATTAATATTTATGTCGGCTTGCATTGTTTTTCCGTCAGACATCAATATCATTGAGGGCGTCAAATCAAATAACGTGTTTGGCAAATTAATATTGTACGATCCGACAAAATAATAATGTCTTGCGAGGTAAGTTTCGCCATCTTCGGAGAAATCAAGCGTTGGCTCAGCCACGTGTGTGGACGAAAAACCAAGCGTCAAGCCCTTCACATTATAATATATGCCTGCGTCGAGGTCAAATATCATTTTGCGAACCTTGCCCTCAAAAATTGCTTCGTGCTGGTCGGGAAACTGCCAATCGCCCTCGATGTTCTTATTGAAGATGCCCGCTCCGATGCCAATGGACAACATTCCCGAACCCGCCTGTATGTGGTGAGCGTAGGCGAGTTTGGCATTGAAATTTTTCTCGAATCCAATGTTGTCGCTGGTGATGGCGGCTCCTAACCCACCCTGAGCACCGAGAAACCTCACTGGCGCATCCACGCAGAGGTTGGCGGTCTTGGGCGCGCCTTCCATACCCATCCACTGGTTGCGATATACGAGGACGGCATTTATCATGCCCTCGGTGCCACAGAATGCCGGATTGTAACCAGCCTGATTGAACATAAAGTGGCTGTAATGCGGATCCTGCTGTGCAATTGCAGACGTAGCCATAATTACAACTGCAATTAGTGCGAAAAATAGTCGTTTCATGCTACATTTGTGTTTATATGGTTATTTACTTCTTTTTTGCAACTGTTTTTTGGCCTTTGCTGCCTCTTTTTCGAGGTCAACGCCTGCAATTTTCAGGCAATCTTCCTCCGTGAGCGTAGTCGGGTCGGTCTGCGCGGCTATCTTGTAATACTTGCGCTTGTACCATACCGTGGGGTGTCCCCAACGGTCGCGGACGATGCGGAGGTTGTCGTTGAACTCGCGGATGAGGTTTTTGCTGTCCTTCTCCAACTTTTCCTTAATCAACTCGATGCAACGCTCGTAGGTAACGGTCATCGGGTCGTCGGTCTTTTTCAACGAGATAAACTTGCCGTTGTGGGCGATGTAGGGTCCAAAACGTCCCACCGAAACTTTCATCACCTTGCCTTCGTACTCGCCCACGGTGCGCGGGAGTTCGAGGAGTTTGAGGGCTTGTTGGAGGGTGATGTTGTCGATGGTAACGGGCTTCACGATGGAGGCATAACGCGGCTTTTCGTCGCCCTCGTTGTCGCCGAGTTGCACCATAGGTCCAAAACGTCCCACACGGGCATACACGTTTTTGCCGGTGGCTGGGTCAGTGCCGAGAAGTTTGCCGCCAGTCTCATTATCAAGGAGTTCGAGAGCCTCTTCAAGTGTGATGCTCTCTATGTGTTGGTCTTTGCGGAGACTTGCAAATACAGGTTTTGCATCGTCGCTGTTGTCGTTTTCGCCGAGTTGTACGATGGGGCCAAAACGTCCAATCCTCACCAAAACCACCTTGCCAGTGGCGGGGTCGTTGCCAAGCACACGCTCGCCCGACGAACGCTCGCCTTCCTCTATGCTCTGTTTGATGGTTTCGTGGAAGGGGGTGTAGAAGTCGTGGAGCATCTTGGTCCATTCGAGGTCGCCCGATGCAATGTCGTCAAAATATTTCTCCACCGTGGCGGTGAAGTTG
>DGIK01000003.1 GCA_002393195.1 Bacteroidales bacterium UBA3824
CTCCGGCGGCGACCCGATGTATCAGCCGATTGCCTTCACGGAGTTGGCTAAGATGATTAAGACAAATACCGACAAGACCATTTGGTGTTACACTGGCTTCACAGTAGAAGAGATTCTCCGCAATCCCGTTCAGACCCAACTTTTGGGATGGATTGACGTACTTGTTGACGGTCGTTATGATGAAACCCTCCGCGACCCCGACCTTCTCTTTATGGGCAGCAGCAATCAGCGGCTCATCGACGCGCAGGCATCACTCCGTGAACGCCGCGCCGTCATCTACGACTACGAGCCGTACAACCTTCGGCAACCCGCCTGCGTGATTCACGACAATTCAAAGATTTTGAAGGAGCGGAATAAGGAATTTTTGGCGTGGTAGGTTTTTAGAGAGATAAAAAAACGCGGTGCTGAGAAGTACCGCGTTTTTTTGTGTTATTGAGTAGTGTGTTGGCAGGCGAGCCGCCTGCACTCCGATTACTTCATTGAGTCATACACGCTCTGCAAGGTGTAATTTTCGTCTTCGGTGGTCATTGCCTTTACCAAGACTTGAATCATTTGCTCTGAGTAGTCGTTCATCCATTCGCCGGTGCCGTGGTTGAAGTAGCCGTGGCACTCCCTGCCGGCGTTTGGGGCGCCGTTGTCCCAAAGGATGGCGGGCATATAATTGTCGTGGATGCACTTGGCTACATACTCAAAGTAATACTTGCGGAATTTTTCGCCGCTTTCGCTGAGGCGGTTTACGTTGCCCATTTCGCCTATATATACTGGAATGCCTTTGGAAGTGAATCGGTTGTAGAGTTTTTTCATCTCGGCTTCGCAGTCTTTTTCCTGACCGTAATTGGTGGTCTTGTCTTTCTGTGCGGTGTGTCCCCATTCTTGGTATTGGTATTCAAGAGTGTATTCGTAGGGGGCGTAATAGTGGATGGATACCATCAACTTGTGCGCCGGGTCGTCGGGCAGTACGAGATATTCGCTCAGGTCGGTATTGGTGTTGTAGGCGGGAATGCCAAGCCAACGGTCGGTATTTTTGCCGCCGGTGGCGCGGATGGCGTCAACACATGCTTGCAACCACTCGTTGAGGGCGGCGTATTGTTTGCCGCCGTCTTTGCGGTTGTCGCCCCAGCCCCAGCCGCCGTCTTGAATTTCGTTGAAAAGTTCAAACATCAAGAAATGTCCCTTGTCCTTGAACTTTTCTGCAATCTGTTTCCACATCGCGGAAACCTGTTCAACGGTTTTTTTCTGTAATGTGGCGTTGGTGGAGCAACCCTTGATGTTGAGCCAGTTTTGGGAATTAGAGCCGTCGTGGTGGATGTTGATGATGGCATTGAGACCGGCATTTTCGGCATAGCCAACCACTTCGGCAATGCGGTCGAGCCAAGCGTCCTCGATTTTGTAGTCGGGAGCGGCGCCGATGTGTCCCATCCAGGTTACGGGAATACGGACTGTCTTGATGCCAGCAGCCGCCACCTTGTCGAATGTGGCTTGTGTTGCCTTTGGCTGTCCCCAAGCAGTTTCGGATGAAATGCCGTTGTTGTTGGCGTCAAACTGATTGCCAAGATTCCAGCCCATTCCCATCGCCTTCAAAACCTCCGCTGGATTCTTGGCATCGGCAAGCAAAATGGCATCTGCGGGAATCGTGCCAGCCGACGTTTGCAACGGCGTGTAGGCGGCACGTTGTGTCTGTCCCTCGTTGTTTTCAGGGTTCTGCTGATTGTTTTCGGGATTCTGATTGTTTTCAGTGTTCTCCTGATTATTAGGCTCGTCCTTCTTGTTGTCGTCGTCGCCACACGACATCAGCGCACCACCCGTAAGCATCGCCGCAACAAGCCAAATGTAAAAATGTTTTCGTTTCATTGGGTTCAAAGATTAAATGATTTGTTACGATTTGTTGATTTATTGATTTGTTGATTTTCGATTTACGATTTACGATTGGAAATTATGCATTATGAATTATGCATTGTCAATTGTCCCAGTCGTCAGTCCTGAAAGGGTATGCTGGCAGAAATCCGCCGCCGTACAGTGTGCCGTGCGCAAAGTCTTTGAAACAGTATCTTACGGCGACGGGTTTTGCAACTTTTTTGCTGCTTATTACCACGTGGTTGGTCTGCCAACGAAGCCAAACGCTGTCTGCCTCGTGGAATACGTGGTCTTCGCCCGCTATTTCAAAGCCCTCAATCATATAGTTGCTGCAAATGCCCATCTGCAAATTGTCGAAACCTACAAAAGCCTCGTTGCCCTCGATGATGAGTTCCTTGAAGGTGGGTCCGCTCGCCATAAAAACACTTTTGCCGTATGTCTTGTTGAGTGCGAGCCACGCAAGCCGCTGACCAACAGGCTTTTTCTGACGGGGATGGATGTTGAATCGTTCTTGCGGGAGGGCAAGGTCGCAGGTGCTTACGAGTCCTGAATTTGGGATTTCTTTCGACAGGCGGAATTGCATTTCGCGAAGACGGGCGGCGTTGTTTTCGGCTCCATAATAATAAGGTGCAATCTCCACCATAAAGAAGGGAATGTCGCCAAGTCCGATTTCGCTGCGCCAATGTTTCACCATATCTTTCATCAACGGTTCAAAATCAGGGCGTCCGACGTTGCTCTCGCCCTGATACCAAATGATGCCCTTGTAGGTGAACTGACGGATTGGGTGAAACATTGCGTTGTATGGCAGGAGGATTTTTTCGTATTCGTACTCAACATTTTCGATGTCCTCCTTCTTGGTGCTAATGCCGTGTGCTTCAAGGAGTTGTTTGCTCATCCACGATTCTACCTTGGTGCCACCATACGCCGCCGAAACAATGCCGACGGGTACGCCGAGCGCGTGAGAGAGGTTTTTGGCAAAATGCCACGCCGTAGCCGAATATTCGGTGGCAACCTCCGCCGACGGTACTGTCCAGACGCCATCCGTGTTCTCTTCGAGTTCGTAGGAGTGTTTCATCGGTACGTTGTAGAATCTTACGTTGTTTTGCTCGCGGTCGGAGAAGATAATCTCCTCGTAGCCGTCCTCAACGCAGCAGCCCGGAAATCCTTTCAACGGCATCTGCATATTGGACTGTCCCGATGCCAGCCAAACCTCGCCGATAAGGATGTTGCTGAGAGTCAAGGTTTTGCTGTCGGACAAATCCTTGAATGTGATGGTCTGCGCGTCGAATGATGCGGCGGGCGTGGGGAGTTCGGCGGCGAATTTGCCGTCCTTGCCTGCCACGGCTGTTACCTTGTTGCCGCTCCACGACAGGGTGATTTCCACTTTGGCGTTTTTGTTGGCAGTGCCCCAAACACGCGCCTTAGAGTTTTGCTGGATCACCATATTAGATCCAATGATGTTTGGCAATTTGACTTCCGCATTTGCAGACATTGCCGCCATCAACAAAATTGACAATAAAAATCTATTTTTCATAACAGTACGGTATTAATTCATAACTAAAATTTTTTTCTCAACCACGGAACACACAGAACACACGGAACTTTAAAAAACACAGATTATTAAAAAATTCTTTTTTAATAAAATAGAAATCACGGAATCAAGTTTCAATTATTTTCTAATCGAAGAAGTTCTGTGTATTCCTTATCGAAGAAAATACTTGTACTTTATTCGATATTATTATCTATATAAGAGTTTTCCGTGCGTTCTGTGTTTTCTGTGGTTAGTAATAAAAATCATGCATTATGCATTGAAAAACCTACTTCTGGAATACGTAGAACGCCTTGTACGCCATATAGGTGTCAAGTTTTGAAACCATTTCAAATGGTGCGTGCATTGCCAATACGGGTACGCCGACGTCGATGGTCTCGATGTTGAGGTTTGCCATATAGAGGGCAACTGTGCCGCCGCCGCCGAGGTCCACGCGACCGAGTTCGCCGTTCTGCCAGATTACCTTTTCATTGTCGAAAAGGTGGTGAATTTCAGCCACATACTCCGCGTTTGCGTCCGATGTGCCGCCCTTGCCACGGTGTCCGGTGAATTTGGTGACAACCACGCCGTAATTGAGGAACGACGAATTGTTGCGCTCAAAAACTTCGGGGAACGTTGGGTCGAATGCCGAATTGACATCCGCGCTCAGGCATCGGCTGTTGCTCATCACTGTGCGACCGTTGCTGCCGAGGGTTTCGGCGATGTCCTCGAGGAAATATTTTAGGTACGACGACGCAAGACCCGTATTGCCGTCAGAGCCAGTCTCCTCCTTGTCGGTGAGGATTGCGACGGCGGTCTTTTTGGGCTTTTTGATGTCGAGAATTGCCATCAGTTCGGGGTAGGCGCACACCTTGTCGTCATGGCCGTAAGCACCGATAAGTCCACGGTCAAATCCGATTTCTTTGGGCTTGTAGGCTGGCACGGCTTCGAGTTCGGCGGAGAGGAGGTCGCGTTCCACGATGCCGTATTTTTCGTTGAGGATGCGGAGGATGTTGGTCTTCACGCGCTTATTGATGCCTTCGCCCTTCATACAATACGAACCGACAATGATATTGAGTTCCTCGCCTTTGATGAGGTCGGAGGAGGCGCGTTTCATCTGATCCTGAGCGAGATGGGGTAGGAGGTCGGAGACCACAAAAACCGGGTCGCCCTCGTCTTCGCCGATGTTGACAACCACCTTTTCGCCGTCTTGCTTGAAGATGACGCCGTGCAGCGAGAGCGGCACAGTGGTCCATTGGTACTTCTTGATGCCGCCGTAATAGTGAGTCTTGAAGAGTGCGATTTCTTCCGATTCGTAGAGCGGATTCTCTTTGAGGTCGAGGCGCGGGGAGTCGATGTGCGCGGCGGTGAGATTGACACCGTTAGCAATTGGTTCTGAGCCAATTACAGCCAAAATCACCGACTTGCCACGGTTGTCGTAGTAAATCTTGTCGCCGGCTTTGATTTTGTCGCCAAAATGGAACTCCTTGAAGCCCGCTTTCTTGGCTTTTTCGATTGCATAGATGTTGATTTCGCGCTCGGTCTTTGCGCTCGCCATAAATTCCATGTAGCCCTTGCAAAATTCTTCCGCCTTCTGGATTTCAGCGTCGTCCATCAACAATGAAGCGTTCTTGCGCTCCATCGTGAGTTGTTTTTCTAATTCGTTCTTTTCCTTTTTCATTGTTGTTATGATTGGTGTTTTGTTTCCGCAAAGTTATATAAAAAAAATGAGAATATTTATACTGACCATTAATTTTCAAAAAACAAGTTGTGATTTCCACGGACATTTGATAGTTTCGATTATTTATATTACTTTTGCGATGACAATTTAACACAATTATCTAAACACATTTATGAAAACACTACTAACTACATTGCTGTTGGCGGGCGCATCGCTCGCGTCAATGGCACAAAATCCTTATTTGCCGCTTTGGGAGCACCTTCCCGACGGCGAGCCGCGCGTCTTTGAAGACCCCGACCATCCGGGCAAATACCGCGCCTACATCATCGGCTCTCACGACACCCATTACACCGAGTACTGCGGCAACGACATCCGTATGTGGTCTGCGCCTGTGGAAGACCTCAGCAAATGGGAGGACGAAGGCCCAATTTTCTCGTATTTCATCGACGGACATTGGGACACGATGTTTGCGCCCGATCTCGTGGAAGTCAACGACCGCGAGACCGGCAAGCGCACCTATTACCTCTACCCGCATTCGCGTGGTTGGAGGCGCGTGCCGATGGTTTGTAAGAGCGACCGTCCCGACGGCCCGTTCACGCCCATCAACCTCACAGCTGACGGCAGGGCTTGCGTGGAGGGTTCGTTGATTGACTTCGACCCGTCGGTATTCATCGAAAACGTCGACAACAAGAAAGACAAGGACTACAAGAAAGGTTTCAGGGCGTATGTGTTCTATGGATTCCAACATTCCACAGCCTGCGAACTCGACCAAAACACGATGTATTCTCAACGTCCCGGCACTGAACTCATCGACCCGTTCATTCCTGCAAGTAGCCACGATGGAAGGCTTTTGGACAAGCCAGGTTCTGTATATAAGGCTCTCGCCGACAAACAGAACCCATTGGATTTCAACTTCTTCGAGGCTTCGTCAATCCGTCAGGTTGGCAATAAGTATGTGATGGTGTTCTCTGGTTATAGCGGCAAGGAATACGGTCTCGGCAACACCAATTCGGCTTTGCGTTATGCTTACGGCGACAGCCCGCTTGGCCCTTGGAAGTCGGGCGGCGTGTTGGTGGATTCTCGCGGCGTAGTGCTCAATGAGGACGGCTCTCACCTCACCACAACCAATGCAGCGCACAATACTCACGGTTCTATTCAGGAAATCAACGGTCAGTGGTACGTATTCTATCACCGTCCGCCTCGTGGATTCGGTTACGCCCGCCAGCCTATGGTTGCGCCCGTCAAGATTACTTGGGACAAGAAGAAAGTGGCTGACGGCGGCACTGTAAAAATCACCGCCTACGACCCCTTCTCCGCCAACAACGAGTGGACTGCAAAGGCTTCCGACGGCAACGAATACACCGGTGCGGAGGTTACGAGCGAAGGTTTCCAGATTTTTGGTCTGCCACCTTATAAATACTATTCGGCGGGCATCGCTTGCTATATGACCGGCAACGACTGGATGCGCGACAATCACGATGTCTGGAACAATTCTATGAACTTGATGGGCATCACCAACAAGGGCGTCATCGGTTTCAAATATTTTGGTTTTGGAGGTTTGACGGCTGATTCAAAGGGCGTTAAGGCTTTTGATGGCATCAAGCAAGGCGACGGCGCATCCCTCAATCTCAACCTTTCGTCGCAGGGACACGGCGCGTTCAAAATTCACGTGATGCTCGATGGCCCTTACAACAATTCCACTTGGAACGGCAAGGAAATCGCTGTAATCGACGTTCCCGCCGACGCTCCCAAATCTCCGAAAGTTTATACCGCAAAAGTTCCTCAGGTAGAAGGTCTTAGCGGCAAACACGCCATCTATCTCGTTGCCGAAGGTCCCGACCTCGAAGCACCCAAGCCCCGCAATCCGTGGGAGCGCGCACCGCAGACTCCTTACGGTCTCTTTGACCTCCACGGCATCGGCTTCACCAAGGGCGGTGCAACAATTGACGTTCCGCAAGTACCTCAGATTGAGATTGTTGCAGATGGCAATAAACTCACCATCCCCGACCAGCCGGTGTATTTCACCAATTTCAACGGCTACTATGAGTGCAACCACTATCAGGTTTACGGACCACTCTCCGACAATTCAACCCTGCAAGTAACCTCCAACAACCCCGCCGTAAAAATCACTGTTAGCAAGATAGTGGACGGCAGGGCAACTGCAAAGTGCACTTACAACGGTAAGGAGAAGGTATTCTTGATTAACTAATTGGTCCGTATGGATTTGATTCATTAAAAAACCAGCGGACATCGCAAAGGCGGTGTCCGCTGGTTTTTTTTGTAAGATTTTTGGATTTGCTTCCGAAATTATTATAATGTTTTTGGATTTGCTTCCGAAATTATTATAAGATTTTTGGATTCGATTCCGAAATTATTATATTATTTTTGGATTTAATTCCGAAATTATTATAAGATTTTTGGATTTGCTTCCGAAATTATTATAAGATTATTGGATTTACTTCCGAAATTATTATAAGATTATTGGATTTGATTCCGAAATTCTTATAAGATTTTTGGATTTGCTTCCGAAATTATCATAAGATTTTTGGATTTGCTTCCGAATTTATTATAAGATTTTTGGATTTGCTTCCGAATTTATTATAAGATTTTCGGATTTGCTTCCGAAATTATTATAAGATTTTTGGATTTGCTTCCGAAATTATTATAAGATTTTTGGATTCAATTCCGAAATTATTATAAGTTTTTTGGATTTAATTCCGAAATTATTATATGATTTTTGGATTTTTAGAAAATTGTGTGTATATTTGCCCCAAAATAATACGCATTATGATACACAGAATTTTAGACGACAAGATAAACTCCTTGCTTGGTGGCAAAAAGGCCATTATGGTAATGGGAGCGCGACAGGTAGGTAAATCAACATTGCTGCATCAGATATTTGACAACCGCAACGATGTGTTGTGGCTCAATGGCGACGACCCTGATGTTCAGTCGCTGTTTGTGTCGATGACTTCCACGCGCATCAAGACAATGATAGGAAACAACAAGGTTGTAATCATTGATGAAGCACAGCGTATAGCCGACATTGGATTGCGTATGAAGTTGATAACAGATCAAGTCCCTAATGTTCAATTAATTGCAACTGGTAGTAGTTCCTTTGAACTTGCATCGCGGCTCAACGAATCTCTCGCAGGGCGCAAGCGCGAGTTCAAGATGTTTCCGTTGTCATTTTCCGAGATGGTGAACCACACCAATTTCTTAGAGGAGAAACGTCTTCTGCCTCACCGTCTTGTTTATGGTTATTATCCTGAAATCGTTGAAAGCCCTGGTAATGAGAGAATTGCACTGCGTGAACTGACAGATAGTTATCTTTACAAAGATGTACTTGTGTATAATGGCATCCACAAGTCGGAAAAGTTGGTAAAACTCGTCAAGGCTCTTGCCTTCCAAATAGGCAGTCAGGTGTCGTACAATGAGATTGGTCAACTTATTGGGCTTGATTCCAAGACAGTAGAACGTTATGTGGACGTATTGGAGCAGACGTATATTGTTTTCAAACTTGATAGCTTTGCCCGCAACTTGCGCAACGAGTTAAAATCGAGCCGCAAAATTTATTTTTGGGACCTTGGCATTCGCAACGCTATTATCGGTAATCTCGCCCCAATCGAAAACCGCAACGATGCTGGCGCACTGTGGGCGAATTTCGTTATCAGCGAGCGACTGAAACAAAACTCCTACAATGGTAGTTTTGCCCAATGCTACTTTTGGCGCACTCAACAGCAGCAAGAAATCGACTTTCTCGAAGAGCAAGACGGTCTAATGCACTGCTACGAGTTTAAGTGGAACACAAAAAAAGCCAATGCCAAATGTCCCGTAACATTCTCCAACGCCTATCCTGGCGCGGAGTTCAAGGTAATTACACCTGATAATGTGGAGGAGATGATATTGGGGTAGAAACAAAAACACCGCCGCCCGACAGGATGGTGCTGCGGGCGGCGATGTTCAAAGTTTTTTATATTATGAAAGAACGGATAAAATCGATTCTAATATTATTGCTTAATGTTTTGGTGTGGCTGATAACGTTAATTGTCAGCCTTCCTATTGCGTTATACTTTTTTCTCAAACGGATTTTTGAAGTTTCTTTTTTCCTAACATCCAAGGGAAAAATACATTTATTATTTTAATCGGAATATAGCAGGCAAACAAAGCCGCAATTGCAACAACTACTGCCATAATAATAGGTAATAGAACCTTTTCATCTAAAACTTCAAACGTATATATTTTTTTTAATGGAAAAATTATCCAATTGGTTATTATACGATGAAACGCTAATATTATAATTGTATTCTTGGCCAAAAGATTAAAAAAAGACGGTAATTGTTTTATCAAATTGGATAACATAATTAGGAAGATGATACCAACAAACGCAGTAATATAGCTCAAAACAATATTATGACCAAAAGAAATACGAGATATGTCAAATCCTCCATTTATAAAAGTCAAAACATAATCTACTCCAAATGCAACGAGCATTATAATTGCAATAAATATTTTATTTTGAATTATGAATTTGTCAGTTTTTACTGTTTTTGAAACGAAACTACCCATCAAGAAGAACGGATAAGCTAAAAATGCTGAACCTAATGACCATGGCAAAAATAGTTGACTCTTTTTTAGCAAAAATGCTGCAACAACAAATATTATACAGAATATAATCTGTACAATCTTATTATGATTGCCACTAATATTATTAATCATAGAGTAAAGAAGACGACAACAAAACAATCCTAAAAGGAACCACAGTGGGTGAGATACCATTGTTGAAAAATCTGTATCGAAAACGACACCAACAAACATTCCTAAAAATGATTTTAGAAGATTGTCTCCAAGAAATTCTGTTTTTCTAAAATACACATTAATAAAGAAGTATAACAAGTTAATTAAATAAAAACAAACGTAAGGAACTATTAATGTTTTTAAACTTTTTGTAGCTGTTTCATATATTTTTTCGTTCTTTACCATAATTCCTGACAAAAAAAAGAATAATGGCATATGAAAGGAATATATTAAGGCGGTTAAATCGTTGTTTGTCATTGGGATATGTCCCAAAATAACCAGATAGATGCCTAATAGTTTTGCTGTGTCAATCCATTGTATTCTGGTTTGAGATGTTGATTCCATTTTTGTCGTTTTTTTTAATTGTCAGTGTTCCTTTGTGTTATACATTTTCTTCAAACGGATTTTTGTAAAGTCCAAGTAACTGCTTGAAGAATAGCCAAAAGAATATCGGATCATCAATGAAATAACGCCTAAACATCCGCTTAGGTTCTTGAAAGAATCTGTACAGCCATTCCATCGCCAACTTTTGGAAAATCTTCGGAGCGCGTTTTACGTTTCCTGCCTCAAAGTCGATTGTTGCACCCAATGCCATCCATATTTTTACATTTGGCATTTGGGCTTTGTGAGCGTCAATCCATTTTTCCTGTTTGGGACATCCGACACCAACTAAAACGACATTGGCATTGGATTCGTTAATCATCTTGTAAATTTGTTCGTTTTCGTCATCCTTATTCTCAAAACCATACGACGGCGAATACGCTCCAACAATTATATTTCTTCCAATCCGCTCATTTATTTTCTCTTGCGCTTTCAATGCTACGCCGTCCATCGCACCTAACAAAAATATTTTGCAATTTTCATCGTCCTTATGATAATCGCAAAATGCAGGGAAGAAACTGCTGCCAGGGATGTAAGTTTTTAATGGTTGTTTGGTAAGTTTTGAGCATAGGTATAATATTTTGCTGTCGCACACCACCCATTCCGCCTTCCGCACGATTTCATAAAAGGTTTTATCCTTTTGGAGTTTCACCAATTGATCGACGTTAGGAGTGATGAGGACGCCTTTCGTGAGTTGCGATAACAATTCAGACTGGGTGAGATTGGCGAGGGGGATGTTGAGGAGGGTAGACATAATTAAATAATATTGTTTATTCACCAAAATCAAGTTTCACACAAAAATGTCTCTCTCGTTTATCTACAGGTGGTAGTTGCATATAATCATTGCCATATAAATTAGCAAGGTATTTATGTGGTTCATTCATAGCGCAAAACTCTTTGTCTTCAAACGGCATTAATTGAAACGGTTTCCACCATGATTTTTCGATTATTTCTCCGTTGTAATATTTTCGACCTGTCGGTGCTGTAATTATCCCAGTATCTTTTTTATGACGAGATACGAATTTATCAAACCAATTTACCCAAGTCTTATGCGGTATAAACGAAAACAAGAACCCTAAGAATCGACGTTTTTTTAAATATGATTTTGACGCGGATGTTGCACCATAATACTGTGTCATAATTTCACTTGGATATTTATAATATACCATTGAGGTTGCAACGCCTTTCATAAAATCAGATATTAATCCATCTATTTTGCGAACCAATTTATTTGCTGATACATTATCGTATATGAAAATGTCAATATATATACCTTTTGCAAAAGGAACGGAAACGTCTTGAACTTCCCACAGTTGTGTCCCTTTTTTATGTACTTTACCAAATACGGTTTTCGATTCGATATTTTTATAGTTGGGGGCTTCCAAAATATACTTGTCGCCCAAATCTTTCTCAAAACAATCTTTAAATTTTTCAAAATCTTCTCTAAGCATTGATATGTCAAAATCATCATCCCACGGAATAAAGCCTTTGTGTCTTACCGCACCTAATAGTGTCCCTCCAACCATACTATATCCGATATTATTTTTAACGCACATAGTATGGATGTCTTGCATTATTTCAAGCAAGACTTCCATTAGTTTTGCTTTTTGTTCACCTTTGATTTCAACAAGTAAATCAGATTGATTCGTGATGCTCGACATCACACTCCTTGCGCTTGTGTACATAGATTAAAACATTAAATATGTTATTATAGGATTGTGGTCGGATAAAAAAGAACCAGTACTATCATTCTCCTTCGGTATGTCCATTTTTAGAATCTTTACCATGTTATTGACAAATACGTAGTCAATTCTTTTTCTTTTGCTGACCGCGCTCTTGCCAAAATTATGGAATGAATATTCCACACCTAATCTTGCTTTTGCTTTTGTATATGCATCGTTTAATGGACATTTGCGACCTTTTGCAATTTTATATGTGTCAGAATTTGGGGCGTCGTTGAAATCTCCTGTAATTATGACAGGAATTTTTTTTACAAAATGGTCAATACTGTCCAATATTAGATTCATGCCTTTGTGTCTTGCCTCTACTCCAGCATTGTCTAAATGCGTATTTAAGACAACAAATGTCCTGTTGCTGTTTTTGTTTTTAAGATGAACCCAAGTAGCGATTCTTGGATATTTTGCATCCCAACCTATTGACCCTGCTTTGTCTGGGGTTTCGGATAGCCAAAAATTGCCATGATCAATCATAGTAAATTTTGTTGTATCAAAAAAAATAGGAGTATGCTCTCCTTTGTCTATTCCATCGTTTCGTCCAACTCCAACACAATGATATTGAGGTAATAGTGTTTGTATAAACTTTAATTGAGGTATATAGGTCATTTTGCAGGCTG
>DGIK01000009.1 GCA_002393195.1 Bacteroidales bacterium UBA3824
ATGGACCAGCTCGAAGCCGCCGGCATCGTGGGTCCCGCCGAAGGCAGCAAGCCACGCAAGGTATATATCGACTCCGAATACGCCCTCGAACAATTCATCCAAAATCTCGACCGCAGCCTGTGACGCAAAAAAAATCTTCACTCTGATTGCGCGTCATCAACTATTTATGCAGTAGTAACAAACAAATAAAGCATAATACCATGAAAATCATTACAAAAGTATTGTCAGCAGCAATAATGGCGTTGCTCTTTGTAGCACCCGCAATGGCGCAGGACGACGCTCACGATCCCGCCGCCAAGAAAATCCTCGACAAGGTGCAGCAGACCACGCAGAGCTACCAGACGCTCCGCGCATCATTCGACTGGACTCTCGAAAACAAGGCAGAGAAGACCAAGGACACCAAGAGTGGATTCATGTTTCTCAAAGGTGGCAAATACAAATTGATACTTGCTGGCACAGAGATGTTTAGCGACGGCACTACGATGTGGACTTACTCCAAGGATGCCAACGAAATCACCATCTCCGACGTGGAGGAGGACGAAGACAATATCATCAGCAATCCTACAAAGATATTCGACCTCTACCAAAAAGGCTTCAAGTACGCCCTCAAAGGCGAGGAGCAGCGCAGTGTAAAGGTAAAGAAAGACGGCAAGGTGGTCTCCGAGAAAAAGATGTGCCAAATCATCGACCTCTACCCCGAGAAGCCCAAGGGCAAGGAATTTCATACCGTGGAGCTCGTCATCGTGAAGGAGACGGCGCAGATAGCCACCATCGACATCAAATTCAAGAACGGCAGCGACCAAATCATCGAAATCACCGAATACAAGCCAAACGCCACAATGGCGGACGCGCTCTTCACCTACGACCCCGCCAAATATCCCGGCGCGGAAGTCAACGACATGAGGTAGGGCGGCTATTTAGATACCAACATCACACCTTATATATAGATACGACGGTTGCAATGTGTCGGACAAGGCAGATTGCAACCGTTTTTTCGCGTATTTGACAGAATATCAAAAAAAAACGAAAAAAATCTTTCAAAAAAATTTTATTTATCTTGCAAAAACCCTTATATTTGCAGTCGGAAAAAATCAATAGTAAAACGTATTAAATAACAATAACAAAATGACAAAAGCAGACATCGTAAACGAGATTTCCAAGAACACGGGAATTGAGAAAGTAACTGTCCAGAAGGCTGTCGAGGCGTTCATGGACACCATCAAAGATGCGTTGGTTGCAGAGAAGAACGTATATCTTCGTGGATTCGGCAGCTTCGTTATCAAGAAGAGGGCCCAGAAGACTGCGCGCAACATCTCCAAGAACACTACGATTGTGATTCCGGAGCACAACATCCCTGCGTTCAAGCCTTCTAAGGTTTTCGTCGGCGAAGTTAAAGATAAGAAGAAATAAGTCGTGTATATCACGCGATTTGTCATCTTTTTTAGAATAGTCAACCTTATTTATTAACACAAAAACTCCAAAAATGCCAAGCGGAAAGAAGAGAAAACGCCACAAGATGGCTACTCACAAGCGCAAAAAACGTCTGCGCAAGGACAGGCACAAGAAGAAATAGCAGATTCTTGTACTTCCCCTAACTCTATTACCTCTGTATCATACAGATAAACTAAAACTGATACTAAGTGGACAACGAACAGGTAACTAATGATTTAGTTGTAAATGCTACAGAGTCGGAAGTGATACTGGCCTTGCTTGAAGACAAGCGGCTGGTAGAGATTCACAAGGAGAAGAGGAACAGACGGTTTTGTGTAGGTGACATTTACTTAGGAAAAGTGAAGAAAATAATGCCGGCCCTCAATGCGGCATTCGTAGATGTTGGATTCGAGAAGGACGCGTTCCTGCACTATCAGGATTTAGGGCCGCAATTCTCCACTTTGCACAAGTACATTCAGGTCGCCATCGACAATCCCAAGAACCTCAAGCCCCTGCAATCTATCAATCTAATGCCCGAAATCAACAAGAAGGGCAAGATTACCGAACAGCTGTCATCTGGTCAGAGGGTGGTTGTTCAGATTAGCAAGGAACCGATCAACACCAAGGGACCAAGGCTCACGTCCGAGGTCTCTATCGCGGGCAGGAACCTCGTGCTTCTGCCTTTCTCCGATAAGGTGTCGGTTTCCCAAAAAATTAAGTTGAAGGAAGAGCGCGAACGGCTTAGGCAGCTCATACAGTCTATCAAGCCAAAAAATTATGGCATCATCGTGCGCACCGAGGCGCAGAATAGACGTGTGGCTGTGCTCGACGCCGAAATCAAGTCGCTCGTGGAGAAATGGGAGTCGGCGCTCAAGGCGTTGGGGGGATGTTTCCCTCCAAAACTGCTCGCCGGCGAGATGGACGCCACTTCCACCATACTCCGCGACACTCTCAACAACTCGTTCAACAGCATCGTAGTAAACGACCCAGCCCTCTATCACGAGGCACGGTCGTTCATCTGCGACATCGCGCCAGAACAAGAGAAGATTGTAAAGCTCGATACCGACAAGACGCCGATTTTCGACCGTTACTTCAACATCAACAAACAGATCAAGCTCCTCTTTGGTAAGACTGTTACTTTCAAGAACGGTGCATACCTCATCATGGAGCATACGGAGGCTCTTTTTGTTATTGACGTCAATAGCGGCAACCGCGCAAGCAACACCGACCAGGAGTCAAATGCGCTTGACGTAAACCTCGCTGCCGCCGACGAGATAGCACGCCAGCTCAGGCTAAGGGACATTGGCGGCATCATCGTGGTCGATTTCATCGACATGCACAAAAACGAAAACAAAAAGGAACTCTACGACAGGATGCGTCAGGCGATGTCCAAGGACAAGACCAAACACAACATCCTGCCTCTCAGCAAATTCTGCCTCATGCAGATAACAAGGCAGCGCGTTAGGCCAGAGATGGACATGAAGACGCAGGAAACTTGTCCGTGCTGTGGTGGCACGGGTCAAATAACGTCCTCTATTGTGCTTGCCGACGAAATCGAGGACAATATCAAGAATGTCCTTGACGAAAATGTCGTAAGCAAGTTGTACCTGACTGTAAACCCAATCGTGGAGGCCTATCTGACCAAGGGCGTCATCTCGATAAGGATGAAGTGGATGCTGAAATACAAAGTCATGATTAAAATTATAGCCGACTCTGAATATGGCTTGATTAATTTCGCAATCCACGACGAAGACGGCGTACTCCTTAACAATTACTAACGAAATTCTTTGCGGTGCACCACTCGGTTTGGATGCGCCGCAATTTTTTTTTACATTCTTGTTTGTAGTTTCGATTAGTTTTGCTACCTTTGGACTTGAAAAATGAATCCAAAAATATCTGAAAAATGAAAGTGAAAATAGAATACGCCAAGGGAAATCCAACCAAGGAAGACCTTATGGCACTGCAAGCCTTCATCGAAAGGAAAAAGATAAAGGGTGTGTCCCGTATAGGCCTCGCCACTACGCGTCCCAAGAAAGGCGAGATGGGCTCGGGCATTGCATCGGCTCTCTCGGCGTTGATTGGTTCTGCCACCGAGCCGCTCACTACGCTTGCTATGGCTCTTGTGGAGTGGGTGAAGCTCAAGCGGAGCGAAATCCGCCTTGTAGGCACCAGCGGCGCAGAAATCTGCATCTCGGGAAAGGTAAAGGACAAGGATCTCCAGAACGCCCTCGAAAAGTTTTTCATGCAGGAAAAGGCCAACGTGAAGGCTGGCGCAAAACGTGCCTCAAAGCCTACGCCGCCGCCTCCGCCACAGGCGCAACAGCCCGGCGACAACAAATAAGCAATACATACATCTCAACAAATGCACAAAAAGAAACTCGCAATCATTACCCTCGGTTGCAGCAAAAATCTTGTGGACAGCGAGGACATCGCCACGCGCATCCACAGCAGATACGACGTTGTTTTTGACGATGACAACGCCAACGCCGACATCGTGCTTATCAACACGTGTGGATTCATCCTCGACGCCAAGCAGGAGAGCATCGATACTATAATGGAATACATCAACCTCAAAAACGAGGGCAAGATTCAGCGGCTCTTTGTATTTGGTTGTTTATCACAACGTTACAAGAAAGAACTCGCCGCCGATATTCCCGAAGTGGACGAATTTTTTGGTGTTGATAGTATTAATGAAATCCTCGATCGTCTCGATTGCGACGACCTCAGCAAGTCGGTTGTCAAGGAGCCGAGGATGATTTCTACGCCGCCGCACACCGCATATATCAAGGTGTCGGAGGGCTGCGACAGATATTGCGCTTTTTGTGCAATTCCCTATATCAGAGGGCATTACGTATCGCGACCGATGGACGAGATTATTGACGAAGTATCGAGACTCGCCCAGAATGGCACTCGCGAGTTCAATCTTATTGCGCAGGATTTGAGCTATTACGGCAAAGATTTGTATGGCGAATACCGATTGCCAGAGCTTGTGGAGGCTTTGGCGGATATTGAGGGTGTTAAGTGGATTCGCTTGCATTATACGTATCCTAACAACTTCCCGCTCAGGACGTTGGACATCATGCGCAACAATCCCAAGGTCTGCAAGTATCTCGATATTCCGCTCCAGCACATCAACGACAATGTTTTGACTAAGATGAAGCGCGGACACTCGCGCGCCGAAACGCTTGAACTTTTGAAAAAATTCCGCGAGCAAGTCCCCGATATTGCGCTGAGAACCACTTTGTTGGTTGGTTTTCCTGGCGAAACCGACAAGGCGTTTGAGGAGTTGGTGGAGTTCGTTAAGGAAACCAAATTTGACCGTCTCGGCGTATTCCCGTATTCTGTGGAAGAAGGCACGTACAGCGCGGAGCATTACGCCGACCGCATTTCCAAGAAGAAAAAGCAGGAACGCGCTGACCGCATCATGTCCATCCAGCAAAAAATTTCGCTGCAACTCAACGCCGCCAAAATCGGTCGCGAGTTTGAAATCGTGGTCGATAGGGTGGAGGGCGATTATTTCATTGGGCGCACCCAATACGATTCGCCCGAAGTGGATTGCGAAGTGCTTGTAAAGACTGCCGACGCGCCAAACTTCCAAATCGGTGGTTTCTACAATGTGGTAATCACTGATGCCGAGGAGTTTGACCTCTATGCGCGACCTGTTATATCCAAAAATTAAAAGAATGAAGAAGAATTAAAAGAATCAAAAAATTCTTTCCATTTGTGTGAAATTCTTTTAATTTTTGGATAAAGAAGATTCCTCAAAGAATTTCCACAATTTGTCGTCCGGCACTGGCGCGGTAATGTCTATTTCCACCTTGCTGACCGGATGCACGAATTGTACGCGGCGGGCGTGAAGCGAGAGTCCGCCGTCGGGGTTGCTGCGAGGATAGCCGTATTTGAGGTCGCCTTTTACTGGGCAGCCGATGTTGGCGAGTTGGCAGCGGATTTGATGGTGGCGACCCGTCAAGAGTTCGATTTCCCAAAGGTAATAGCGGTCTGACGCGCTGAGTATCTTGTAGTTGAGTATGGCTTTCTTAGCCTCCTTGGATTCTTGTTTGGCGATGAACGATTTGTTGAGCTTTTCGTTTTTCTGAATGAAATTTTCCAATGTGCCTTCCTCTTGTGGCGGCTTGTTGGCGGTGATTGCCCAATAGGTTTTGTGTATGTTGCCGTCGCGGAACATTGCGTTGAGCCTCGTCAACGCCTTGCTCGTCCGTGCAAAAACTACAATGCCCGATGTTGGGCGGTCGAGACGGTGCGGCAACCCGATGAACACGTCGCCGGGCTTGCAATATTTTTCCTTGATGTAAGTTTTCACGCTGTCCATCAGCGTCTTATCGCCGGTCTTGTCTGCCTGCACGATTTCATTTACCGTTTTGGAAACGATGATTATATGATTGTCTTCGTAAAGTACCTGCATGATTTTCTGTGTTCTTATTTCGTGACCTCAGTGTCATTTAATTTATTTAGCGTAAGTTCGCAGCGTTTGCCGTCATAAAAAGCGTCCAATACTTCGGCAAACACCGAATTGGGTTCTATGGCGTCAAACAATGTCATTGAGGAGCGCACTTTTTTGGCGTCGATGCCGCCAAGGATTTGCTGCGCCCGCTTGCCTTTGTGCATCAGCAATGCTCTCGAAATCTCCTTCAAACGGCTGTTAAGTGTCTCATTTTTAAGGTATTCCTCAGCCTCTGAGCGTCCGCGTATGCCGTAATATTGGCTCATCTCGCTCAGTCCAAGTCCCTCTATTTGCGGAAACACATACCAAATCCAGTGTCCCCATTTGCAGCCGTCGTTGATTTCCTTCAATGCCTCCTGATAGGCGGAGTGCGCGTCTTGCGCCTTTATAAACCTTTCTATGCCAGTTGTTTTCATGGTTTCAAATTTTTTTGTGATTACAAAGATAGATATTTTTTGTGGAATTGCAATTTTGGTGCGTGATTTTTATTAATTTTGCAAAAATATAATACGATTACCTTATGCCAAATATGCCATTGGCCGAGCGAATGAGGCCTAAAAATCTCGACGAATACATCGGGCAGCAGCACCTCGTGGGCGAGGGGGCTGTCCTTCGCAATATGATTAATACCGGACGCATCCAGAGCATCATACTTTGGGGCCCGCCCGGTGTGGGCAAGACTACTCTCGCCCGCATCATCGCCAAATCTGGCAACCGCGCCATGTACACCCTCAGTGCCGTTACGAGCGGCGTGAAGGACGTGCGCGAGGTGTTGGAGAAGGCGCAACACGCCGCTTTTTTCAGCACTCAGACGCCTATTCTTTTCATCGACGAAATCCACCGTTTCAATAAGAGTCAGCAGGATTCGTTGCTTGGTGCGGTGGAGCAGGGGATTGTGGTCTTGATAGGTGCCACGACCGAAAATCCGTCGTTTGAGGTGATTTCGCCGCTATTGTCGAGGTGCGAGGTATATGTATTGCAACCGCTTGAAAAACAAGACCTTGAAAATCTATTGAACCGTGCGTTGACATTGGATTCTGTATTGAAGGACATGGACATCAAGGTAGAGGAAACGGGTGCGTTGTTTAGGCAGAGTGGGGGAGACGCCCGCAAATTGCTGAATATCTTGGAGATAGTAATCAATGCGCAGACTTCGGAGCATGTCGTAATCAATGACGAGAATGTTGCCAAATGCCTACAAAAGTCCACCGCTATGTACGACAAGAAGGGCGATATGCACTACGACATCATTTCGGCGTTCATTAAGTCGATACGTGGCGGCGACCCCAATGCGGCTGTATATTGGCTTGCGAGGATGTTGACTGGCGGCGAGGATTTGAAGTTTATCGCGCGGCGGCTTGTGATTTTGGCGAGCGAAGACATCGGTCTTGCCAATCCTAATGCAATGCTGATAGCCAACGCCTGTTTTCAGGCTGTAAGTACCATCGGCTATCCCGAATCGAGGATAATTCTCAGTGAAACAGTGATTTATCTCGCCAATTCGGCAAAGAGCAATTCTGCCTACAATGCCATCAATGCCGCAATGGAACTTGTAAGCAAGACTGGCGACCTGCCTGTGCCGATGAATATCCGCAATGCCCCGACCAAGTTGATGCAGCAGCTTGGATATGGCGCGGATTACAAATATTCGCATGATTATCCGGGACATTTTGTGCAGCAGGAGTTTATGCCCGACGAACTCAGTGGCACGTCGTTCTACATCCCCGGCAACAATACCGCCGAACTCCGCGCCAAGGAGACCATGCAGCAGCATTGGGGGCAGAAATACAAGTTGGACAGTTGATGCGCAGATGTTTCAATCGTTGTAAAAAATATAAAGTCTATACGACAAAATTCACGTTTTGCGGAATATTTGGTTCTTGTATTGATATTCGGCTTAATATTTGTTGGCAAATATAAAAACTTATATCAACAGCCATGAAATTCAAAGATTTGAAAATACGCAAACAGTTGGGTATAGCATTTACGGTGGCGGTGGTGCCGCTTATGTTTATGTCGATTGTACCCATTGTGAAGGTGGGCACGCTCAACGATACCGCCCAAAATATCGTTAGCAAATATTCTCCAATGCTCCATTCCGCCAATAGTATGCTCGACAATCTGGGGCATACGATTTTTGAATTTAGAACTTTTCTTGATTCCAATAATGACAATAATGTTTATCAGCAGGGCATGGAGGCGTTCCGCGCAACTGCCAGTGATTTTGCGCAGCTTTCGCAGTACATGGATGGCGACGACGAGACTGCCGAATTGAGAGAAGCGTATGATTCGGTGCAGACTGTCTTTTCGCAGCTCCAAAATTTTTGTAACGTCATCAATAAAATTACGGTGGAGAACAAGGACGCCAATGCGGAATTATTAGCCATTCAGCAGGACTATGAGGGACGGGTTGTCAATTTTTATAATCGCATAAAGTCGATGCCGCAATATGCCGTGCCAAGCGAACAATTGCGCCGCAATATGCTCATCAACAAGCTGTTGTCGCTTACAATCATTACCAACGACGACCAACTTCTCAGCGATTATCTCGATGAAAACGCCGACATCGAATCTAAACTTTCCAAAACCGATTTTGCTCCCGACCTCCAGCGTGAGTATAACCAAATAACGAAAATCAAGCAGGATTATCTTGCAAAAAGCGACGTCGTGTTCAAAGCCTCGATAGACAAGCGCGAAGCATTGTTTAAGATTCCTGGTTTGGGCATCGAGTTGAAAAAACGCACCAAAATCCTTTGCGATGTCATCGACCAATTGTCCTCACAGCGTGCCGCCGACATCGAATATTCCACAATGGAGATGCATGTGGTTGGAATATCACTTCTTTTGGTCATCTTTGTTGTGGTTGTGATATTCTTGACGCGTTTTGGCAACAATTTTAGCAACGGACTTAGCGACAACACTGCAAAGACCATCAAACTTGCTTCGGGCGATTTGACCGCAGATTTCCATCATTCAGGCGGAGAATCGGAAATAGCCGTCCTCAATAATTCGATGGCAGACATGAAAAACACGCTTGCCGACATCGTGCGCTCCATTTCGGAAAGTTCCGATGCCATAGCCGCAGCCGCCGGCGAGATGAACGATGCAAGCATGCGTATGAGTGCAAGTGCCAACGAACAGGCAGCGTCGGCAGAGGAAATAAGTTCGGCAATAGGCGAGATGGCATCGTCTATAGAACAAAACAGCCAGAATGCTGCCCGATCCGAGAGCATTGCTGGTTCAACAGCCCAGTATATCGGGGAATGTAGTCAGGCGGCAGAAAAGACTGTGAATACTATGACGGAAATTGCCGAAAAAATATCCGTCATCAACGACATCGCTTTCCAGACCAATATTCTTGCCCTCAATGCAGCCGTGGAGGCGGCACGAGCTGGCGAGCATGGAAAGGGATTTGCAGTTGTGGCGGCGGAAGTGCGCAAACTCGCCGAAAAATGCGCCGTTGCCGCAAGGGACATCGACGCAGTGTCGGCAGATGGCGTCAATATCGCAAAACTCACCGGCGAGGTATTCTCCAAGATGCTGCCCGAAATTAAGCGCACAACTGTTTTGGTTCAGGAGATTGCCACGGCAAGTCGCGAGCAGGCTTCGGGCGGTGCGCAAATCAATACCGCCGTTCAGCGTTTCAATGACGGCATCCAGCAGTTTGCGACCATTTCGGAGGAGGTGGCGTCCAACAGCCAAAACCTCTTGCAACAGGCTGACCGTCTGCAGGATGTCATCAAGTTTTTCAAAGTTTAGGGGGCGGAAAAACGTCCTTTTATTTCTTATTGAAAATGTCGTAGAAGCCGTTGTTTACGCGCCTTACGATTTCGTCAACGGTAATAGATGCGTTAGGCAGCACCTGCACGGGTATCGGCTTGGTGCATCTTTGTGCGGCAAGATACCTCTTGCACTGTTTGTATCGTTCGGTGGTGCAATATACCGTTTTGTAAGTTTCGCCTGTTCTCTCGTTGAGCAGAGTGCCTTCGTTGAATATAGGGCATTTTGCCATCTTTATGCAAGCATCTTCCATAATGTAGGTTCTATTAAATTGTTGTCTGATTTTTTAATTACGTATTGCAAAATTAATGCTGAAATTTCAAATATGCAAATTTTTGATGTTTAAAAAAAACTAAAAAAGGCAGGTCGGAAAACCTGCCTTTTTAGTTTATGGTTTGAAGTCGGATTTTATCCTAAGAACGCAATCAAGATGCCTGCTGCCACTGCGCTGCCGATAACGCCGGAGACGTTGGATGACATGCAGTAGTTTAAGACGTGGTTGCGGGGGTCGTACTTCAGGGCGATTTCGTTGGCAACGCGGGATGCCATAGGCACTGCGCTGAGGCCGGTTGCGCCAACGAGCGGGTTGATTTTCTTCTTGCTGAACAAGTTGAAAATCTTTACGAGCATGATGCCGCCGAAGATGGAGAAGCCGAATGCCAAGAAGCCGCCGGCCACGATGCCGATTGTCTGCCAGTTGAGGAACGCTTCTACAGTCATCGTCGCGCCTACGCAGAGGCCGAGGAATATTGTAGCCGAGTTCATGATGGCGTTGCTTGCGGCGTCGAAAATACGGCTGGTGGACGAACCAACTTCCTTAATCAAATTGCCGAACATCAACATGCCTACCAACGGCACTGCCGAAGGAACGATGATGGCAACTACTGTTGTTACCGCAATCGGGAAGATAATCTTCAATGCGCGCTCGTTCTTGATGACGGTGTTGGAGGGGTAGAGCTTGTCCTGTTGCTTCATGTTGATGGAGAGTTCCTTCTTGGAGCAAGTGAGTTTCACTACCAACGGCACGATTACCGGCACGAGAGCCATGTAAGAGTAAGCCGCGATTGCAATCGGGCCCAAAAGATGAGGAGCCAATTTGATGGTGGTGAAGATGGCCGTGGGACCGTCTGCACCGCCAATGATTGCGAGAGATGCAGCCTCCTTCATGGTAAACCAGTTGCAGGCCACGAGCAATACGGCGAAGATGCCGAATTGTGCGCCCGCGCCGAAGATGGCGAGCTTGAGGTTGCGGAGCATCGGGCCGAAGTCGGTCAATGCGCCCACGCCCATGAAGATGATAGGCGGCAGGAGACCTGTCTTGATGAGGGCGTAGTAGAGGAAGTTCATCACGCCGAGGTCGTGCGCAATCTCGGGCAGCGACATCTCGTAGATGTTCCTCACTACCTCCTTGCCGTCTTTGATGAAGTGAACCATGCCTTCGCCGTCGGTTGCCAAAACGCCCATGCCGCCGCCGGGGAAGTTGGCGATGAGAACGCCGAATGCGATGGGTATCAGCAGCAAGGGTTCGTACTGTTTCTTGATGCCAAGGTACAGCAGCACGAATGCAAGCAGATACATTATCAGGAAAGACGGCTGATCGATGATTGACTGGAACGCCGTCATCCCATATATTCTTTCTAATATATTGTCACCCATTGTTAAGTGGATTTAATAAAGTGTCTAACAATCGATTACTTAATTCTCATCAGAACGTCGTCTTCCGATACAGAGTCGCCGGACTTGAAGCAGATTTCAGCGATTACACCGTCGGATTCTGCGGCGATTGCGTTGAAGGTCTTCATGGCCTCGATGTAGCAAACTGTCTGACCCTTCTTCACGGTGTCGCCGACGTTTACCTGCGGGTCGGAGGGGTTCTTCTTCAGATAGAACTTGCCTTCGAGGGGCGCGGTGAGGTCGTTGCCTTCGCCGGATGCTGCGGTAGCGGTCTCGCCTTCGGCTGCAATGCGCATGATTACGTCGTCTTCAGATACCGAATCGCCTGACTTGAAGTTGATTTCGGTGATTACGCCGTCACATTCGGCTGCGATTGCATTGAAGGTCTTCATGGCCTCGATGTAGCAAACGGTCTGGCCTTTCTTCACCTTGTCGCCAACGTTGACCTGCGGGTCGGAAGGATTCTTCTTCAAGTAGAATTTGCCTTCGAGCGGAGCGGCGAGCGGTTTGCCAGTGCCGGCTGCGGCGGGTGCAGAGGCGGCAGGTGCTGATGATTTGCCGTCGTTTGCACCAATTGTAACGGCATATTTTTGACCGTTGACATCCACAGTAACGGTCTGCGGGAATTGCAATGCGGGTACGCCGCCCTTAGGTGCGTTCTTCTCGGCTTTGCGTTTTGCAAGGTCTTCTTCAAACGACCTCTTGGCGTCGCCAGATTTGTAGAGGCGGTACTGCTGCGGGTGCATTGCGAGTTCAAAGAGTTCCTCGTCGTCCTGACCGAAATCCCAGCCGTTGTCCTTCATTTCCTTGCGGAATACGTCGAGCTGATCGGGATATTCGTCCTGCGGGTTGCCGGTGAAAAATTCACGACCCTGAGATTTGGCGAGTTCCACGAGTTCGGGAGCCACTGCGCCAGGCAGTTTGCCCGATTTGCCGAGGAGCATGCCCCAGATGTCGTCGGCGATGAGCGACCAACGCTCCTTGCCTTTCTCCATCTGCATTACGTTGGTGAGTGCCATGTTCTTGACGTACTGGCTGAAAGGCGTTACCAATGGAGGATAACCCATCTTTGGCCATACGTATGTAACCTCGTCGAAGAGTTTTATCATCAACTCGTCCTGAGTGAGCTTGGGCAAGTTGTGTTTTTCCTTGTATTTGTTGACGGATTCGAGGTTGCTCTCGAGGTCGGTCATGAGCGAACCCATCATGCCGCCGGGCAGACCGGGAGCGATGAGGAGGGAGTTCATGAAACGGTTGCGCTGAGGGATGTAGTAGCCGAGGAAGTCGTCCATCATCTCCTGAATGAGAGTGCGCACTTCCATGTATGCGCTCATGTTGATTTCCTTCACTTCAAATCCGGCGTCCTTCAGCATCGGCTGTACGGCGAGGATGTCGGCGTGGCCTGTACCCCATGAGAGCGGCTCCATGCCAACGTCCACGTAGTCGCATCCCGCCTTGCAAACTTCGAGGATGGATGCCATAGAGAATCCAGGGCCTGCGTGAGAGTGGTATTCAACGACGATGTCCTTGTAATCCTTGATGCCCTTTACAATCTTGCCGAGTTTCACAGGACGGCCGATGCCTGCCATGTCCTTGATACAGATTTCGTCTGCGCCGGCGTCGATGAGCTGCTTGGCGAGGTTTACGTAGTATTCAACTGTATGGATGGGGCTTTCGGTGATGCAGAGGCAGCACTGCGAAATCATGTGCGAGCCGTCGGGGCGTGTAGCCTCGTGAGCGTAACCGATTGAGGGAATGATGTTTCTCGGGTCGTTGAGACCGCAGAATGTACGTGCGATGTCGGTGCCCTGAGTGTATTTTACCTTGTAGAAAAGTTTGCGGACGTCAACGGGGCACGGGTTCATGCGGATGCCGTTGAGAGCGCGGTCGAGCATTTCGGTCTGAATGCCAGCCTCGTGGAAGGGCTTTGTCCATTCGCGGACGGATTTGTTGGGATTTTCGCCGTAGAGGAGGTTTACCTGCTCAAAGCCGCCTCCGTTGGTCTCCACGCGGTCGAAGCACCCCATCTTGATGATTGCGGGGGCTACTTTCAATAGTTGGTCAACCCTCGGCTGGTATTTGCCGGAGGACTGCCACATATCTCTGAAAACGAGATTAAATTTTACTTTTCTTCCCATTTTTTGAAGTTTGGAATCTGTTTTTTGATGTTGTTACAATTTAACGATTTTTTCCACGCGACCCTTGCCGCCGGTGAGCTGCTCTACAGCTTTGTTGATTGCCTGCTGCACTGCGCCGTCCACGAGTGCCGGAGTCGGCTTGCTTGCTATCTGCGCCGGCTTTTCCTCTTCGGGCGCAAATTTGTTGACCGCCTTGATGAGAAGGTTGCCAAATGCAATTACGAGCAGCAGCACTAAAAATACTGCTGCGAGCCCTATGCCCATGAGTTGTAGGGCGAAAGAAAGATTTCCTTCCATTTTGTTATGATGTTTTTGTTGTTTTCAATAATGGCTGCAAAATTATAAATTATTTTCTAATAATTATGCAAAAAATGATGTGAAAATATGTTATTTTTGTAACGGTGTCATTTGTTGCCTTTTGTAGTCGTTGCCATCAAGCCTCGCCTACTAATTTCATCTCAAGGTCGATGCCTATGGACGACGCGAGGTCTTCTGCGTTTTCGCAACTCGATTCGTCACCGTCTTCATAATACCATATCGCTGAGACTTTGGTGCCGCTGGCTGTGCCAATTTGTTTGAGTTTTTTGAGTATGTCTGCAAATTTGCGCAGTGATGCCGAGTTGTAGTATTCGAGGTTGAATACCATTTGGGTCTCTTGGTTGGGCTGCATGCCGTATTCGTCGAGCCATTCGAGCACAGGCCCGTACACAGCTTCTGAATCTTCTGGCAGCGAGCGTCCTTCTATCAAAAATACGCCTTCTTCCTTGTCGAAAACCATCCTCGGATAAAAATCCGACTTCGCTCTATAAATTTTTCTAAGGTTACTCATAATAGTGTTATATGATAATTACAGTTTTGCTGTCATTGACAATAATTGTACAGGGGCGTCGCCGTCCACGGTGCAGTCGATGCCGCCGATGCTGTCGCGTGCTACGTCTATGAGACCGAGCCCTGATGATATAGTTGTGTCGTCGTGTCCTTCGCGAAGCACACGTTTATAATAATCGTCGAGTTGTTCGCGTGTCATCGAATTGAGCTTGCCGACGTATTCCAGCAGCCGTTGCGCGGCGTTGGAGCTGATGCCGTTGGACGCGCTCACTACAAACGATGCGCCGTCGTAGCCCATCGAAAACAATCCTTCCCTTCTGCCGTCATCTGTCTGTGCGGCGTGGCGGGCGATGTTTTGGAGCATCTCTACAAGTATGTGATATACACTCCGTTGTGTGCGCAGGCTCTCCTCGCTGATGTTGTTTTCTGCCATGGATAATATCGGGTTGATGGCAGATTGACGGAAGTCGCCTTTGAGCGCGATGAATCTGCCGTTTTGCTCCATCAACTTCTTGATATTTTTGGTGGCTGATATTGGCAATGCGGGCGAATCGTCTTCGGGGTTGTCCTTGAGCCTTAGTTGGAAGTAGAAAAACGACCTTTCTGAATCTATCTCCACAAAATCGAAGTCGAGCTTTTCCTTGGTCTTGCGCACCATCTCCATAAAACCGAGACCCGCGCCGCCTTGCTTGGAAATCTTTTTGTTTTGGAGCGTCATCATAAAAAGTTTCTTCAAATCCTCTGGCGAAAGCGAATTTACACGCTCCAACTTTTCGCGCATGGGCGCAATGTTGACGTTCTCCACGTAGTTGCCGGTGGTGATATAGTAGCTGCCTTTATGTTTGCGCACGATGAACACTTCGCCGGAGGTCATCTCGGCGGCGCGTCCGGCAAGCCCGTAGCGGAGGATGTTTTGGAAACTCTCAATCATTAGGAACGAGAGCTTGTTTTTCTTGCCCTCCGACTCCACGGTCTGCGAAATATGCCCTTTGAGTATCTCTGTAGCAAATCCGAGCACAGAATTGTCGAACTTGCCAAGATACACGAAACTCAGGTCGTCTGCCCCAAGTTCGCTGTATAATATGCTGTTGGTGGTATCTGACATAGCAAATTTAAGTCTAAATCATAAATTTGATTAAAATTCGGCATAAAATTAAAAAATTCATTACTTTTGCGGAAATTATTATGAAGATTTTTTTTCGTAAAAATGAAAATTATAACAAAAATAGTATTTTTGCTATGCTGCATCGCCTTTTTGACGGTGGGCTCAGCATCCGCCACCCACAACAGGGCGGGCGAAATTGTCTATAAACATATCTCCGGATACCGTTATCAGATTATTGTATATACCTATTGTTATACGCTCACGGAGGCGGACAGGGACGAACTCGAGGTCGATTGCGGCGACGGCACGGGAAAAGTAACGGTAAAACGCACATCCGAAACTTTTCTCGACGAGGTAAATGCTTTGTCATTTTCCTACTTGAAAAAAAATGTCTATTACGGCGAGCACACCTTTTCGGGTCCCGGCACATACGTATTATATATGGAGGACCCCAACCGAAACGAGGGCGTCACCAACATTCCTAACTCCGTAAACGTTGTATTTGCCATCAAGACTACGCTCAAGATAGACGGCACGATAGGCAACAATAGTTCGCCGGAGCTGCTCAATGCCCCTATGGACAAGGCGGCTCTCCACAAGACCTTTGTACACAATCCCGGCGCATACGACCCCGACGGCGACAGCCTTTCGTATCGCATTGCCACTTGCCTGCAACAAGATGGACAGGAGATTGTTGGCTATACGCTGCCTCCTGTTACCGATTCCATTTATGTAAACCCAACTACGGGCGATTTTGTTTGGGAGCGTCCCTCGCAGGTGGGCACTTACAATGTCGCGATGTGGATAGAGGAATGGCGCAATGGTGTCAAGATAGGTCAGGTATTGCGCGATATTCAGGTGGATGTCATTGATACCGACAATCATACCCCAATCATCGACAATACCGGCAATCATTGTGTAATTGCGGGCGATTTGTTGGAATTTAATGTTACGGCTACCGACCCCGACAACGACAGGATGAAGATGACTGCTTCTGGCGGCCCGCTTGCTGTGGCTAATTCGCCTGCTACATTCACCGATGTAAAATCGTGGACGCACAAGCCCGTTGGACGTTTTTCGTGGCAGACTACGCAAGACCATGTCCGCCGTATGCCTTACGAACTTCTTGTGAAGGCTTATGACGACGATTGGAAAGTGCCGCTCACTGCATACCGCACTATTAATATAAGGGTGATAGCCCCGCATCCTAACATCACTTCAATGACGCCCAACAATACCGAAATCAAGATTGAATGGGACAACGGCGGCAACGAAAAGGCGACGGGCTACAAGATTTACCGCAAAGACAAGATTCTTGACGAGTACGATCCCGGAGTCTGTGAGACTGGAATCCGCGAAGGCACGGGTTACAAGCTCATCGCTGAAATCCACGACGGCAATCAGTTGATGTATGTCGATAGCGACGGCGGCAAGGGACTGCCGAGCGGATTTGTATATACTTATAGAATTACAGCCGTATTTGAGGACGGAGCGGAGAGTCAGCCGTCGCCGCCGGAACACAGGATTCTGGTGAGGGGGCTTATTGCAATGACCAATGTATCAGTACAGAGCACCGACGAAAACAATGGCGATGTCTTCGTGGCGTGGACTACGCCGATAGAGCCTATCGACCCCGACCTGATGGTGCCGCCGTTCCAATACAAGATACAAGCGGCGGACAATAAAGATGCAGGTGTCAATCATTTTGCCGATACCTACGAACTGGAAGATACCACTTATATCAATAAGGGCATCGACACCAAAAACAACAGTTCCGAATACCTTGTTACCTTCTTCTACACCGACCCGAAGACTAGCACTCTCCGCGACAACGGTGCATCAGACAAGGCGTCGTCGGTATTCATTACCCTCAAACCTTCCGACCGTCGTGTAACCATCTCCCACGTTGCCAATACTCCGTGGAAAAACGACCTCTTTGAGATTTACCGCAAAGACCCGGACAGCGATGATTTTGTGAAAGTGGGCGAGACCGACAAGGATGCTTACACCGACTATAACCTTGTCAATGGTCAGGAGTACGGTTACAAGATAAAGACTATTGGTTATTACTCCGCGCCGGGACTGCCCACCCACATCGAAAACTGGTCGCAGGAGGCATACGCCACGCCAGTTGATACCATTGCGCCCTGTGTGGAGCTTACCACAATATCCAATTGCGACGAGGGTTACAATCTGCTCACGTGGCATCCCGACACTGTGTGCGGTCTTGGCATCGAAAAATACACAATTTGGTTTTCCGAAACATTGGAAGGCACGCTCACCAAAATAGATGAGACCAAGCCCGACATCAACGAATACAAACATGCTCCCATCAACGGACTTGCTGGATGCTATGCCGTTTCAGCTCGCGATTCAGCCGGCAACGACGGAATGCCCTCGCAAAAGATTTGTGTCGATATGTGCGACTATTACCGCCTGCCCAACGTGTTCACCCCAAACGGCGACGGCAAAAACGACCTTTACCATCCGTTGCCATATCAATTCATCGACCATATCGAGATGACCATCACCAACCGTTGGGGCAAGGTGGTGTATGAGACCACCGACCCCGACATCAATTGGGACGGCACCGACAAAAACAACGGTTCGGCAGTGCCTGACGGCGTGTATTATTACCGGTGCATAGTGTACGAGCGACGGCTCACTGGATTGGAAGACCGCGAAATAAGCGGATACATCACAGTATTCACCAAGAAATCAAAAACAAACTAAAATGAAGACGTACAGACTTATTATAATAATAGTGTCGGCAATGTTGACAACGCTCACCGCAACGGCGCAGCGCGGCGACATCGACGGCGACCTCCAATACGCCGAATACCTTGTCAACAATGGCAAGAGTGCGCTTGCATATTCAGAGCTTAATAAGATAATATCGCAATCGCCGTCATCGCATTTTGCATATTACCTCCGCGCCCTCAATTATTACAACAACGGCAATGCCAAATCCGCGCTCTACGACATCGACCAAGCTCTCCGCCGCCGTCCTAATTCCGCCGACTACCTCGCGCTCAAAGGCGACATCCTTACATTGAACGGCAAGTACGGCAAGGCGGCTGAAATTTACGCCAAGGCGGTACGTGACGAGGACGCGCCGCCGCAACGCATATACGCCGCCGCATCGGCATATATGCGCGACAAGGATTACGCCAACGCCGCCAAATACGCCGAGCGTCTTCTCGACCTTGCGCCCGACAGCGATTCTGCCAAGATGCTCGCCGCCGAGATTTTTATCAACGACAACAACACTACCGACGCACTCAGAATCATCAACACCGTGGCGGCGCACAACGCGCAATTTCACCGGCTTAGGGGCATTGCATATTGCAAATCGCAGATGAACAATTATGCAATCGCCGACCTCAACGCCGCTCTCGACATCGACCCCACAATGTCCGACATATATGTATGGCGTGGCATCGCCAAATATCAATCGGGCGACAGGAAGGGGGCTCACAACGATTGGAATGTCGCAGTATCCAAGCGTCAATACGAAGCCTCCAACCTGCTCCAAAAATACAGATAGCGCAATATGGCAGAAAAAAAGACTATACTCCGCAAGATCAAAGTTCTTATTTACAAGTTGAAGCGCAAGCGTTTCAACCAAAATACCTTCACCTATTTGGTAATGGTGATGATTGCCCTTACATTCTGGTTTATCAACAAGGTGGGCAGTACCATCACCAACGAATCGGATTTCAAGGTAGAATATTATGGACTGCCAACCAACAGTATGCTCGTGCCGGGTGTTACCACCGATGTACTCAAGATTACACTTTCGGCGCGAGGCGCATTGCTGCTTACGCACAGGGGCGGATATTCGCCAATAAGGATAGACCTTTCAAAACTCGACATCAGGACTTTCCCTGAATCGGATTCAACGCTCAAATTCGTTACCGACGACGACATCCGCGCACAAGTGGAGGCGCAGATGCCCGCCGACTACAAGTTTATATCGCTCCGTCCCGACACCATCAAGCTCGATTTTGGCAATCTCCGCAATGCAAAAGTGCCTGTAATACTCGACCATTCAATCACTTTTGAAAAACAATATCGGCTCTCCGGCGAACCAACATTGCAGCCCGACAGCATCACGATAGGCGGACCCGCCATCATCGTGGATACCATCACAGCCATCCACACAGAGCTTCTCACCCTCAATCAGCTTAGCAAATCAACGGTGCAGAAAGTGAGGCTCGTGATTCCTGACGGCGTAGATTGTCCGCTCACGTCCACCGACGCCACAATCAGCGTAGAAAAATTTACCGAACATTCCATCGAAGTCCCCATACGTACCGTCAATGTGCCAGACAGTGTTAATCTCAGGATTTTTTCGCAAAAAGCTCTCATCAGGTTCAATGTGGGATGGAGCAATTACAACAAAATTTCCCAGGATATGTTTGCCGCCGAAATCGATTATAATGATCTTGTGGGAATCACGCGCCCGCAATTCTTGACAGTCAGGATTGCAAAACAGCCTGACAACATGGGTGTTGCCAATATTTCGATATCCCCCGAAATTGTAGAATACCTCATCGAAAAACAATCTCCTAAGCAATGAAGACAATAGGACTTACAGGCGGCATTGGCAGTGGCAAAACCACAGTGTCGAAGATTTTTGAACAATGCGGAGTGCCGGTGTTCCGCTGCGACGACGTGGCGCGCAACATCCAAAATACCGACCCTCGTGCCGTCCAAGGTATGAAGGCGATGTTTGGCGATGACATCTATACCGTTGATGGCTCGCTCGATCGTCGCCGCGTGGCGTCCGTCGTATTCGCCGATTCGGGAATCCTCGCACGTCTCAATTCCTTGATTCATCCGCTCGTCCGCGACGCATTTGCCAAGTTTGCCGACAATAATGCCGCCGAGCCGCTTATCCTCATGGAAAGTGCAATTTTGATACAAAGTGGTTTTTATCGACAGGCTGATTTTTGTGTGCATGTAGCCGCACCTCTCGATATTCGTATCGCCCGCGTAATGCAGCGCGATCACGCCACGTATGAACAAGTGTTGGCACGAATCAACAATCAAATGCCCGATGACGTAATCGCAAAATATTGCAAGTACCAGATTATCAACGAAGATTTGGCGGCGGTTAGGTTGCAAGTGGAGTCGATTGTTGCTAATGAAAAAATAATTTAAAAATAAATTAACAAAAACGAAACCTTTTTGAAACTTTTTCGTTATATAAAGCAAACAAGGGCTACTTTTCTTAAAAAATGACACATCAAAACAATAGGCTGAGACTCAGGACCGGAGAGTAATTTTTTGGTTCTGAGTTTTTTTCGTTGTAAAAAACTTGGTAATTTGCCCAAAAATTGTTATAATTGCAGCTTGAATTCTAACGTAAATATGCATTATGAAAAAAATATTGCCATATATAATCTTGATTGTTGCAACGTGCCTTGTCGCCTGCGAGGACGACGGTATCAACGGCATTGGAGAAAGCAACATCACTAAGAAAAATGATTTTTTGAATGTGCCATACGACACTACCGGATCCATTGTCGGACATTCTTATGTTGACATTGGCGTGAGCGTATTGTGGGCTACATGCAATATCAACGCCACGCATCCCCTTATGTCAGGTTCGTATTTCGCATGGGGTGAGACGATGCCAAAGGAAGTTTATTCTTGGGACAATTACAAGTATTGCAAAGGCAAAAACCTGCTCACCAAATACAATTTCAAGAAGGAGTCGGGCAACGATGAGATGGTAGATTCTATCTACACCCTTGAGGCTGAGGACGATGCCGCTGTTCAAAACTGGGGCGGTGGCTGGCGTATGCCCACCGTGAAGGAATTTGACGAGCTTCGCAACCTATGCGAGTGGGTGTGGGTGAATGGTGAAAGCGCCAATTATTATAAGGTAACGGGTCCAAACGGCAAGTCGATATTGCTGCCTGCATGTGGCTACATGAATGGACGCAAGCCCGTAATGTATATGGAAAACGGTTGCATTTGGTCGTCGAGCATCTCCGTAAGTATTCCAACCCACGGCTACGAGCTTACACAATACGCCACCGGGTTTTGGATTGGCAGTGCCGACCGTTTTTACGGAGAGCCAATACGTCCCGTGATTGATTCTAAAAATATTGTTAACACTTCTAAACCCTGATAGATTTACACAATTAATCCAAAATGTGGATACTGCCGGTAATTTTTTCCGCCATATTCTTGGGCGTATATGACGTTTGCAAAAAACAGTCGCTCAAAGAAAACGCCGTCCTTGTTGTAATGCTCATTTCGTCTGGCGCGTCGCTATTGTTGATGACGCCAATGCTCCTCGATTCGGCTTTCGGGCTTGGAATCCTGGACGGAACGCAATTTGCGGTTGGCGGCACTTGTCTCAAAAATCAACTCTACATCATCCTCAAAGCCTTCATCGTACAGGCGTCGTGGCTGTGCAACTTTTACGCGATGAAGCATCTGCCCATCTCAATTGTTGGCCCCGTGAGGTCGAGTGCGCCCGCCTGGACTCTGCTCGGCGCGGTATTGGTGCTTGGCGAAAGGCTCAACGCCTACCAGTGGCTCGGCGCGTCGATAATACTCGTTTGCCTCTTTCTCTACGCCAATTACGGCAGAAAGGAAGGCATATCGTTCAAGCACAATATTTTTGTGTATCTCCTGATAGGCGGCACGCTGATTGGCTCTGTATCGGCGTTGTACGACAAATATCTGTTGCGTACCGTGATGCTCGATAGGATGGAAATGCAGGCGTGGTTTTCGTTGTATCAGTTTATATTGGCATTGTGTATGATGCTTATTTTTTGGTATCCCACACGCAAGAAGACCACACCTTTTAAGTATAAGGCAACGATACCGATGATAGGCATCTTCCTCACCATCGCCGACTTCCTGTATTTTTACGGTTTGAGCTGCGACGGTGCGATGATTGGCATTGTGTCGTTGATACGCAGGAGCAATGTCATAATATCGTTCCTTGCGGGAGCATTGCTTTTCCACGAGCAGCACATTAGGCAAAAGGCATATATCCTCTGTGGTA
>DGIK01000196.1 GCA_002393195.1 Bacteroidales bacterium UBA3824
TCCTTGGCGAGGGCTTTGAGAGCCTTCTGACCTTTCATCTCCACCTCGGCGTTGCCCGATTTGAAAAGAAGTTTGTCGAGCATGATGACGTAGAGCTTGCCGTCGCGGTTTTCCACCTTGATTTCGTCGCTCTTGAAATCCACGAGGGCAGTTTTGAGCGAATTTTTGAGATTGTTGAGCACCGAATCCTTAGCGGCGAGTTGAGCCTTGTAACTTGCAATCTGTGTCTCGTTGCCGCCGAGCTGCTCGTTGAGCACGTCGTAACGGCGTTGCAGGTCGGTGTAATTGGCCTCCATACTTTCGTTTTCGGTCTTGTATTTGAGGAAGTCGGCGGAAATCTGCGTCTTTTCCGCTTCGAGATCCTCAATCTTGTTTTTGGACTTAATCTTGTCCCAAATATAGAAGCCCGACGCCACCAAGAGCGCGGCTCCAAGCACCCAAACCCAAAAATTTGAGCCTTTGTTTCCGTTTGATGTTTCGCTTGACATAATTGTTTTACGTTTTAAATAGTTAGATGTTTTCTTTTGGCAAAAGTAGTAATAATTATCGGAATTAATCAAATGTTTTTGTATTTTTTTTAATATAACTTTTTTTAATGACAATTTGTCAGTTTCGGCGTGTTCGGTCTGCAAATTGTTGATATTACAAAAAATAAACTTACACGGCATCAAATGAACAAAGACCAGATAAAGCAGACACACAGGCAGATACTCAAACTCACATATCAGGGAAAATTGTACGACGCTATATCTATCGTCAAGCAGCAGGGCGTCATCAATACCAACGACGAATCGTCGCCCCTTGCCATTGTGGAGCAGACTTACAAGATGATGCTCCAATACACCATCGAGGGTATGAACGACCCAAACCGCGATGCTATTTTCAGGCAGATGCAGGTGTCGATGCTGCTTATAGCCGATTCTGTGAGGAACGCCTTGATGAAAAAACACGCTCCCTCTCAGGTGTTTAGCCTTGCGCCGCTTGTGATGCCCGTAGCCACGCCAAGCCACGACAATATCGCCAAATGGTTCGATTACATCCTGCGCAGCGAGAGCCTTGCGCTGGATACTTCCAATATGCTTTTTGGTTTTTGTGGCAATAGTGATGCCGACATCTCCGACCAGTCGCTGATTGTTAGCGCGTTGACACTCAGTTGCTTGATATTCTTCGACATTGCCAAATACAGGCTGCTCGTCAATATCTACCTCCAAAACCGCGAACAGATTTGGCAGCGCGCCCTCGTTGGCATCGTGATATTGTCTTATAATTTCAATAAGAGAATCCGAATGTTTCCCGAGGCTAAGAAGATATTGTCGATGTTGGTAAAATCTGATAAATTCCAACCGCGATACGAAGCCACAGTCATTCAGATGATTAGGGCAATTGGCACTGACAAAATCGCCAAGAAAATCGAAGAAGACATCATCCCGCAGGTATCAAAAATAGTACCCGGAATCAAGAAGAGGATGGAATCTGATGCCACGGTCAACGACACCCTCGACGACAAAAATCCAGCTTGGAAGGAGTACATACTCGAAAACAAGGATTTGGTTGACAAAATGGCAGAAATGACAAAATTGCAACTCGAAGGCAGCGACGTTTTCATCAATTCTTTTGCGCAATTGAAGCATTACGCCTTTTTCAACCGCATCGAAAATTGGTTTTTGCCGTTCCGTGCCGACCATCCGACGGTCAAGGAAATGTCGGAGAGCGTGTCGGGCAAGGAGTTTGACCTCTCTAAATTTGCCGCTACCATAGCCAAGTCGCCGTATCTCTGCAATTCCGACAAGTATTCGTTTTGTCTGAGTGTAGCCCTGATGCCCGCCGAACAGCGCAAGAGCCTCGGCAAATACGTCGGTATGGAGTTCAAGGAGATGGAAGAAATTTCCAAGGAAGATCAGCTCCTGCACCGCGAGGAGTATAGTTATAAGGTGTTGATACAATACATTCAGGACATCTACCGATTTTTCAAGCTCAATCAGCTCGGCAAGGATTTCATCGACGTATTCAGCAAGGGATTTTCGCCGTCTGGCACGTTGCTTTTTGATATGGCATTTGAGGATGTCAACAAGAAGAGGAATGTTGGCGAATTTTTCTTCTCCAACGAATATTATGTGCAGGCTTACGACATTTTTAAAGAAATTGCACTCGCCGCGCCCAACTTTGAAATCTATCAGAAGATGGGCTACGCCGCGCAGAAAAACGGCGACGTAGCCCTTGCGTTGGACAATTACCTCAAAGCTCAGATTTTTGAGGACAAGCAACTCTGGAATCTCAAAAAAATAGGGTGGTGCTACCGCAAACTTTCGCAGCCCGCCAAAGCCCTCGAATATTACAGGCTCGCCGAGGCGCAAGACCCTGACAATCTTGGCATTGCGACAACCATTGGACGTTGCCTGCTCGAATTGGAAAATTATGCCGATGCGTTGAAGTATTATTATAAGGTGGAATATCTCGACACCAAAAATACCAAGGTGCTCGCGCCAATCGCGTGGTGCAACTATTCCACGGGCAAATATGACCAGTCGTTGAAATATTGTTTTAAGTTGATAGCCGTCGATCCCTGCCCCGAAATCCACGTACTTGCCGGACACAATTGCCGCAAACTTGGCGAACTTAAGGATGCCGTGGAGCATTACAAAAATTCTATCGGTTGCAAGGATTACACCATCCAGGACCTCGAAGAAGCCATCGCCGCCGATTATAAGGACGACGACGGCAAGGACGTGAGCGCAGATAATAGCCTGATAATCGACTATATTAAGTATTCATTGAAGTAATTGAAGTAATTGAATAATTGCATAAAAATTCTTTTGGTGAATATTTAATTAATAGCTATCTTTGCGCGGTTAAAATAAGCTATATGTCGTCGCAAATAGAAAGTAGATTTTTTAGAAATATTATATCCTTATTCCAATCAGCAGCCTGTCGTCAAGCTGCTCGAAAGTTTCAGTCCAACTGTCCATCACACCGATGAATTTTTGTATCAGTTCGTCCATTGTCAATTGATGGTTTTCGGCAATAAAATCAGACAGCTGTTTGATATTGAATTTGCGCATATTTGGACCGCCAATCTGGTCGATTATACCGTCCGAAAATAGATATACAGAATCGCCGGGATTGATTTCGGTGGTGATGGTCGTAAAATGCTCCCTTTCGCGGATATTGTTGCCGATGGAATTGGTGTCGCCTTTCAGCCTTTTAATCTCGCCATTGTGTTCTATGAGCGCGCTCTGGTTTGCGCCGCCAAAATACATCGTGCCACCCTCTGGCGGGAATACTATTATCGTCATCTCCATACCGTCGTCCACGATTTTCTTGGGGTCGGTGTTGTTTTTATTGAGAGTGTTTTTGATAATGACGCGCATCTTGTCCAATATTTCGCCGGGTATCACCGCGCAGTCGGTACATTCGAGCTGGTTGATGACGTCTTTCAATGCGCCCACGCCGAGCATGCAGAGCATTGCGCCCGGTATGCCGTGCCCAGTGCAGTCGGCGGCTACTACCATCTTGTGCCCATTGACGGTAGATGAATAATACCAGTCGCCGCTCACGATGTCGCGTGGCCTGTAATATACAGAACTATCAGGAAACATCTCCTTGACCTTTGCGGCGTTGCCTATGGTTTCCGATTGTATCATTGATGCATATTCCACGCTGTCAACAATGATAGACTGTGCGTCGGCTACCGCTTGCAACTGCTTGATATATTCTTGGCTGAGGGCGGCTCTCGTGTCGTTGTTTGCTTTGAGTAGTCGGTTGGTGTGTCGGCGGCTGTACAGCATTATGCTGATGAGCGCGGTCATTACCACAACTGCCGCTATCGCCAGCGACATCAACGCAAATGAAAATCTCTGTCGCGATTGTTCGGTCTCCAAGAGTTGATGCTGCTTCTTATTGTAGATGTCGTATTCGTGTCGGGCGTTGTATAGCTCGGTCTGCGCCGTAAAATTGGATATGCGTTTCATGGTCTCGTCGTCGAGGCTTTTTTTCACAAACTCCATGTGGCGTTTGCTACATTCAAATGCGCGTCGGTAGTCGCCGATTGCATTGTAACACATCGACATCAGGCGGTAACATTCGCCGAGTTGCACTTCGTGTTTGCCGTCGGAGAATTTTGGGATGATAGATTCTATTGCGGGCATTGCGGCGGTATAATTGCGTCTAAATATGTAAAATTGTATCTTAATCATCTCCGATTGGAGGTTTTGCTGGACGTAATGGTCGTTGTAAAAATCGCGTCTGTATAGTTCGATGCAATTGTCGCAGCTGTCGGCGAAGTCGTTGCGGTGCATGATATAGGCGAGCTTGATGTAGCAACGTGCAAGCCCTATGAGGTTTTGTGCGTAGGTCTTGGAAGCTTCGGGTTTGCGCTTGAGGAGAAGCGCGGCTTTCACAAACTGTTTTTTTGCGTTGAGCAGGGTGTCGATGGTTACAATAGTAGCCGTCTCAAAAAATTGCAGAGAAGTGCTGTTTGCCAATTTGTGGAGCGTCGCGCCGGTCTCTATCGTATCGTTGACGGCTTCCGCCAAATGTAATGCCTTGTAATACAATTCTTTTGCCTTGCTGTATAGACCCATTTCCTCGTATGTGTCGCCCATGCGACTAATAGCCCAGCTCAGGTGTGAAGTGTCGCAGAGGTTGGCGTAGAGGTCGGCGGCTTGTCTAAAATTGTCCCAACTCTCAAAATATTTGCCAATGCCCTGGTAACAAAGTCCGAGGTTGCAGTATGTCATTGCCGCCTGTTTTTTGTCGTCGATATTGAGAGCGATGAGAAGTTGCTGCTGGTACATTATGATGGCGGTATCGAATATTTCGCAGGAGGAATATGCCCAGGCGATATTGTCGAGCGCGTGTGCGATAACGCGCTTGTCGCCGAGCCGTTGTGCGATATTGTAGGCGGAATCGGCATATTTGCGCACTTCGGCGGGGTCGTAGGTATTTTCGGCAAGACGAAGGCAACGCTCCGCCTCCTCGATGTCCGGCTCTTGTGCGTGGGCTGCGAGGGCGAGAGTCAATGCTAATAATATGTGTAATATCTTCGTCATCTTGAAAATGGGGTTTAGGTTTCTGTTGTAATCCTTACCGACACCGCCGTAACGTCCTCCGACTGCCTTCTTTTGGCTAAAATGTCGTCTATGGTTTTTCGTTGTTCGGCGGGCTGCATCGTCGAAAGCGTTATGCAAAAGTTGTCGGTCTGTTGCGTTATTGAGAGCATCTCCCTTCGTGTGGATGCCGAATACGCTATCACAAAATCGCCGTCGTGAATGTCGTAGTTGGTATCGTCGGTTTGGTTGCCTTTCATTACTATCGGCTGTCCGTCCTTGATGAGCATCGCGTTTTGATTGATGCTTGCAAATTTGATTCTGTTTCTTACGAATACGCACAACGACACACCCGCATCGTTGCTGAGCGCGGCTGTGGGCAGTTTTGATTGTACGGTGCGGAGTATTGCCACTGGCGACACCGGCGACATCGGCGACAATTGTCCCATAGTGTCTTTGAGCGTATTGAGGGTAATCATAGCCACAAGCGCACCCGGTACGCCGTGCCTTGCGCTGCCTCCTACGGCGAGTATTTTTTTCCTGCCGATGCCCGCCGCCCAGTACCAATCGCCGCTTACGAGTTCGCGTGGTTGGTAGTATGCCATTGCGCCCGGAAATACGGTCTGCAATTCGTGGTCGCTGCATATTGTGGCGAGCTGTATGCGGCGTGCGTATGTCATGCTCTGAAGTATCTTTTTGTGCTTGTCGGCGAGTATTTCTTTTTCATTGAGAATCATCTCGTTTTGCGCTTTGATTTCCTCGCGGTGCATGGAGAGTTTTTCGTTGGTCTTGCGGGCGTTGCGGAGCATCAGGATTATTACAATTATGATTACCGAGATGGCTGCAATGCATATCGAAACGGCAGTTGCTATTTTTTGGAAATGTTGCCGGGAGGATTCGAGTTCAGTGTCCGCCAACTTCCTTTCGTAAAGCAGCATTTCGTTTTCGTGTTCTACGCTTGTGCGCGCATCAAAAGCCGCCGCCTCTGCCGCCGCCTGCGCATTTATTTTTTTGCGGTTGATTTGTTTGTACAATTCAATGTATTTGTACGCATTGTAATGGTCGCCAATTTTTTGGTAAGTCTTGTACAACAATTCATATATAATGTTGTCGTAGTAGGAATATCCTTGTTGATGCGTCATCTTTAGCACATTGTCCAGCTCCGAAAGCGCGCCATTGTAGTCCTGTTGCGCGTATTTCAGTTGGATGAGGCTGATGCTTGTCCAATATTCGGCGTCAGGGATGTCATTGTTTTTGGAATATTCTGTGATTTTGCCATAATAATAAGCCACCGAATCCGCATATCTTTTTGCGCCTGTATTTTCGCGAAGGCGTGTGTATAGCGTAATCAGATTGCAGTACGTGTCGATGAGCCTTGCATCATAGTAGCCGTCGAAGTCGACTATCCTCCCTATGTAGCTCTCTGCGAGCCGTCCCCAATGTATGCCCGTCTTGATGTTTGTGGTATCGTCGTTGTTGTAAGTGAGCGACAATAATGAGGCCGAATTTCCCATTTCGCCGTAGTTGTTGGTCATAGTGCTGAGTTTCAACGACTTGTGCGCCGTCTCTTGCGCCTGTACAAACATGTCGTTTTCTATGTACATATTTGCAATTTCGTTGTAACAATTGCAGATTGTGGCAGTGTCGCCGCTTTTTTGCGCCATTTTAAGGCTGTTGTACAGGCATTTCCAGGTTTCGGTGGTGTTGTTGAGTCCGAAGTGGCACTGGCTCATGTTGCTGTAGCAGACGCACATAGAGCCGTATTGCTCCATTTTTTCGTATATTGCGATTGCCTTTTGGTACAATGTGATGGCATCGTCGTATTTTTCTGAGTAGCAACTCGCCCAGCCGGCATATTGGTACAATTTTGCCAATATCGACGAATCTTTTTCGGTACATAGCATTATGCCTTCGCTTGTATATTTAATCACGGTGTCCACATTGTTGGATGTGTCTGCAATTTCATAACATAACCTTAGCCGCGCCTGTTGAGATGTGGTGCCGGCTTTGTCAACGTCCTGACCGACAGCTATTTGTGCTATCGTATGCAGTATTAGCAATGTGATGGCAAGTTTGTGCATTTTGCATTTGATATAGTTTTCGCAAAGATAAAAAAGAATATCAAATATGCAAAACAGTATTGCTGCAAAAAAAAATACAATAAATTATTCGTTGCAAAAACCTCTATGAATGAAACTGTTACGTATCGAGTGTATTAATTTTTGTAAAAAAAGAATTAAAAAAAGTTGTCAGAATCAAATGTATTATCTACCTTTGCAGCGGCTAATGAATGGTGGAGACTTCCGCCGCAGACTGCTTGACAATGGCAGTCGAATTTGTCCCTTAAAAATGACAACATTGACCCAATTCCGCAAGGAACCGCATAACGGCTTGACCGTGAGCACTGAACAGAAAGTAAGTGTCAATTCCGAGAGGGAGAGTATCCAAATCGGGAAGTCGGTCTTCTACACTCTCTTACCTAACGTCCGTTATTGGTTTCCCATCCGCGCAACGCATCAACGAGCACAAAAGGTTTATGATCAACTTGTCGCACTCAACGACGACAACATCGAGCCTTATCTCCCGTTGCTCCGTCACATCGAATATTCCAACGAAGATTTCAAAAATCCCACTCAATATGCCGAGGACAAGCCCCTCGACAGCGGTCTGCTTTTTATGCGCAGTACCGTGGGCGACTTCAAATCTCTATTGAAATATCCGACACAATTCCCCGGCCTTACGCCGTATTACAATCACTTCTACACCAACGAGTTTGGCAAAAACGAATTTCTCGTTGTGCCTGACGCTCAGATGAATAGTTTTAAAATCATCGTAGAATCCGGCAATCAAAACATCATCGTAGATCAAACCGAAATTCCGTCTTTCATTGCTGGCGACCGCGTCGTCGTAATCGGTGGTCCATTCGCAGGAGTTGAGGGCGTGGTGATGAAGTACAAGCATCAAAAACGGGTGTTTGTGGAGCTGCAGGGAGTCGGAAGATATGCGACGGCGTATGTGCCGGGGGCGTGGATAAGGAGGGTTGAGAATGCATAATGCATAATTCATAATTCATAATTGGGCGTCCGCATCGAAAAAAGATTTGGCAGTATTAAATAATTGTTTTATATTTGCGAGCGTTAAACAATAATACAAGATTATGTTAGCGGAAAAGACAAAGACAAGGCAAAATTTTTATGTAAGATTCGAGAACACCAAAGAGAATCTTGCACTGCTTGCCTATTTGCAAACGCTAAAAAATCAAAAGTTTGTCGTTTTTAATTCTCCAACAGAGGTTACCAATTCCGAAAAAGAGCATATCAGATTAAATGCCGAAATAGACAAATTAAGCCAATTAAAAGCGGGCTGGGACGGTTTTGAGGCATTGAAACCAAATATAAATGCGATAAACCAAGCGGAAGCCATTGTGTCGATGCTATCCGAAAAAGTGTTGAAATACTGCGCTTTGTTTCCGTCAAACGATTCAAGTGTGTATTTGCAGGGCAACTTCCCGAAAGGTGGTTTCGCAGCATATTTTAACGGAGAACGTTTTTCATACTTTTTGAAAGGTGAAAAATACAAAAGCTCTGCCGCCGATATTGAGTTGAACGACAAGATTATTTCAAAAATTGAAAATCAAATCTGCAAAAATTTAATATGAGGACAACCCCTGAAATAGATTACGATGCAGATAAGATTGGCAGCGAGGAGACATTAATTCGTCTGCTATGCTCTCCGTTATTTTACAATGAACAGACTAAACAGGTAAACATTGATGCGTTTGATTTGCGGATGTTAGGCAAACGCCCCGAAACATACGTATCTCTCGGCAGAAAATCTGAACTTTTAGACGAGGATAAATACAAACAATTTATTGAAAAAGGTTTTCGCATTTGGAATAGTAAGAAAACAGATAAATATTACGGGTACGGCGAATTTCAAAGTTCTCAGGCATTGTCAATAAGCGACGCTATCGAAATCAATCCATTAAAAGGAGACGACAAGGCACACGTTGGAATGTTTTATGCCAAAAACGACAAAGAATATTTTGCCGGACCACTGCCCAAAAATAACCCCGAAATTTTGGAAATGCTTTATGACTTAGCACAAATGCTGAGCAATAAAGTAACGAAGATATGACATCATCATCTTCTAATACTACAAGAATAGCGAAAAATACGCTGCTTCTATATTTCCGTATGCTCCTGACGATGGGAGTGTCGCTGTACACAAGTCGCGTGATACTCAACGCATTGGGAGTAGAAGATTACGGAATCTATAACGTTGTTGGCGGAGTGGTGGCGATGTTCGGAATATTAAGCGGCTCACTATCAAGCGCAATAAGCAGATTCATAACATTTGAACTCGGCAAGGGAGATATTGACAAACTTAAAAGAATATTTTGCACATCAGTAAACATCCAAGTAATTCTAATTGCGATAATTACCATTTTGATGGAGACCATAGGCATTTGGTTTCTTAACAACAAAATGGTAATTCCCGAAGGAAGACTTGCCGCCGCAAATTGGGTGTTTCAATTTTCAGTAATAACATTTGCACTTAACCTTCTTAGCGTACCTTACAATGCCGTAATCATCGCCCACGAAAAAATGTCGGCGTTTGCATACATAAGCATAGTTGATGTCACGCTGAAACTAATTGTTGCGTTTATAATTGCTTATAATCCATTTGACAAACTCGTTTATTACGGATTGCTGATAATGATTGTGGGATTGATTAACCGAATGATGTATGCGATATATAGCAAAAGGCATTTTGAGGAGGCAACTTACAGGTTCGTTTTTGACAAAGGATTGATGAAGGAGATGTTTGGATTTGCGGGGTGGAGTATGTTCGGAACTTCTTCTGCAATTTTACGTGATCAAGGCGGTAATCTTTTAATCAACATTTATTTTGGCCCGGCTGTGAATGCAGCACGAGGTATTGCAATGCAGGTAAATACCGCCATTTTAAGTTTTGTTAACAGCTTTACGACGGCAGTAAATCCGCAAATTACAAAAAATTACGCCTCTGGAAATAAAGAATATATGCTGAAACTCGCTTTTCAGAGTGCGAAATTTTCTTTTTTTATTATGTGGATTATTTCGTTGCCAATACTAATAACGACACCGTTTTTATTGAATCTATGGTTAGTGGATGTGCCAGAACATACTGTTAATTTTGTAAGATTGGTAGTTGTATTTTCAATGAGTGAAGTGTTACAAAACTCGTTAATCACCATGCTTTTAGCCACAGGCAAAATAAAAACATATCAATTGATTTTAGGAAGTTGTCAAATGTTGAATTTGCCTATAAGTTGGTTTTGCTTATACCTTGGAATGGCATCAGAAATTGTTTTTGTCATAGCAATAATCATATCAATTGTTTGTGAAATGATACGGGTTTTTATGGCACAAAAAATGGTTGGCTTACCAGCACGCCGTTTTTTGATAAACGTTTATTTTAGGGTGTTGGTTGTTGCGATACTATCTATAATTGCTCCTTTTTTTATTGGATTTAGATTTGATGAACTAACAATTGTTCCTTTTGTGATTCTTGCCGTAATTTCTGTAATAAGTGCTATGACATTCATATATTTTGTTGGTTGCGACAAACACGACAAAGTTGTTATAGCGACACAATTCGTCAAAATAAAAAACAAATTTTTTAGATGATTGACATAAAAGACAAGCACGATTGCTGTGGTTGCACGGCGTGTTCAAGTGTCTGTCCGCAAAAGGCTATTACTATGAAGCCTGACGACCTTGGGTTTCTGTATCCTAAAGTTGATAAAACAAAATGTACAAATTGTGGGTTGTGCGACAAGGTTTGTGCATTCAATGATAATTACGACAAGTCATTAAACATTTCTGAACCAATTGCATACGCTGCAAGACACAAGAATATGCCTGAAATGATGAAAAGTCGTAGCGGTGGAGCATTTGCTGTTTTGTCTGATTATATATTGGGAAATGGAGGTGTCGTTTACGGTGCAGGTTACGAGGGGCACTTTGTTGTTAAACATAAGCGAGCTACCACAAAAGAAGAAAGAGATGAATTTCGTGGTTCAAAATATGTACAAAGCGATTTATCTGGGATTTTCCAACAGATAAAAGAGGACTTAAAAGAAGGGCTGAATGTGTTGTTTTCTGGGACACCGTGTCAAACAGCGGGTCTCAATTCTTTTATAGGAAAAGCATTGAGACAAAATTTGTATCTTGTTGACATTATTTGTCATGGTGTTCCTGGGGCATACGTATGGCGAGATTATCTAGCATATCTTGAAAAAAATTACAAAAAAGAAATAATTACAGTAAATTTTAGAGACAAAGAGCGTTTCGGATGGAAAACACACTTTGAAACGATTAGTTTCAAAGGATTTGACACTCCAAAAAGTTTTGACAATTATGCATACATATTCAATTCCTGTGCAACGTATAGGCTATCATGTGGAATTTGCCATTATACGAATTTAGTCAGACCTTCTGATATAACTATTGGCGATTTTTGGGGCATAGAACGCATAGATTCAGAATTCGGTGCGGACAACAAAGGTTGTTCTCTTGTGTTGTGCAATACAGAAAAAGGAAAAAAATTTTTTGAAATTGTAAAACATCAAATGAACACTATCAATGCTCAACTGAAAAACGTTATGCAACACAATTTGTATAAACCAGCACTTTTGCCAAAATATAGGATAGATTTAGAAAATGACTATTCAAAACTCGGTTTTGAAAAAACGATGAAGAAATATGGATTGCTTGGAATAAAGAAATCAATAATAATTGAAAAGAAACAAGCAAAGCGTTTTGTCAAGAAAGTAATTAAAAACGTCTTTGGCGAAAAAGCTGTTGAAAAGGTTAAAAAAATTATAAAAGTATAATGTCACATCCTATAAAATACTTTTTTCCCATACATCTTGACGGAGGCAATCGCGGATGTGAGGCAATTGCAAAAGGGACAATAGATATATTCGGTTTTAAACAAGATGAATATATCGGCCTATGTACTGATGTTCAGTTGGATACAGAATTAGGATTAAATTCGATTTGCACTTTGCAAAAAAAGAACAAAATCGGATTGTTCAAAAGAGGAATTAACAAAATACGTCGAATATTGTGTGGTGATGCCGTTGCAAACCAAGCAAGGTATGAAATGGATTACGACAATTTTCTCCAACAAATTTCTCCTTCTGATGTTTGTCTGATAACAGGCGGTGATATGTTGTGTTATGGCAACAATCAACTGAACTATATCGTTAATAAGCTTTCAGCGCAAAAGAAATCCGTTGTACTGTGGGGATGTTCTTTCGGCAAGGAAAACCTAACTCCTGAAAAACAGGAAACATTGACAAAATTCACGGCGATTACAGCAAGGGAAAGTCTGACGTATGACTATCTGGTAAACGACTTGAAACTTAAAAATGTAAGTTTGTTTCCTGACCCTGCGTTTGTGTTGCAACCTTCGCCAATTGAACTACCCGAATATTTTGACGAAAATGTCGTTGGAATAAATATCAGCAATTTTGTCAACAAAGATTCTATGAAAGCGAACGTTTTCTTTCGACACTTTACTGATTTAATTGATTATGTGCTCAATAATACTGAATCGACTATCGTGTTGATACCGCACGTGTTTTGGCACGGTCAAGATGATAGGGAAGTGTGCAATATGGTAAAAGAAAGGTTTGCAGCAAACAATCGTGTAAAAATATTTGATGCCGAGCATCTTAATTATTGTCAAATACGATACGTAATATCCCAATGTGTATGTTTCATTGGAGCTCGTACTCATTCAATGATTTCTGCATATTCCACTTGTACGCCAGCGTTAGCGTTGGGCTACTCTATAAAATCCAAGGGTATAGCCAAGGATTTGGGATTAGATGAAAGATTGGTTGTCGATTATCGGTCGGTAACTAGCGCCGATGATTTGAAAGAGAGATTCAAGTATCTTGTTGACAATAAGGAGACAATAAAAAAACATTTGGAAACAATAATGCCGGAGTATGTCAAGAAGGCGTATGAGGCGAGAATGATTATCTAAATAATTATATGTTAAGCAATATCTATATTGGTATTTATGCCTTATTATGGATTTTCATTACAGTTTTGTATATTTACAAGACCAAAACAATTGGCATTGGAGGTTTATTACTTATAATCTATTCCGTATCATCATTAGCTTCAATATTCTACTTCAATGCTTTGGATGGCGTATTACATGGAAATATGATATCCATTGAATTTGCACCATTAATTTTTTTGTTTATTTGCTTGAATATATGTATGTTACCTATATATATACATTCTAAACAACTTGCAAAATTAAAAGTAAGAAGAGAATCTTCGAGGATAATGTCATTTTTTAAAATATTGTTGACAATACTTGCTCCAATAATTATTGAAGCTTTTTTGGAAATGTTGTATGTCGCTTCAAAAATTAATCCTAATGAATTGTCTGACATATATGAATCTGAAAATAGGAATATTGTATTTCCATTTGTTGGAGAATATACGACAGGTATATGTAAACGATTGCAATTTATTTGGCCCATCTTTTTTTTCGTTTTCTTGGAAAACAAGAAAGACAGAATCTATGCTTTTTTGGCATTAATGGCTTATTTTGTAATTGTTTTGTATTCTTATGCTAATGCAGGTAGGGTTGGAATTGTAAAGTTAATTTTTACATTCATTCTTGTATTTATTCTATTTAGAAACAATATAGATACTGTAATGCGTAAAAAAATATTAAAACGAGGGTTAATAATATTTTTATTTTTCGTTCTGATGCTCGGATTAATTACCGTTTCAAGATATGGAGCATCAAATATGAGGTTGGATATTGTCGCATGGATAAGTTTATATTTAGGAGAAGCCCCCATTAACTTTTCTCAATATCTATGGACAGTGAATAACACAATGGAAGGAGACAACATGTTCAGTATGGCTAAAACATTAATAGGAATGGATGCAATCACTGATTTGACTTTACGTCGAGAACATTGGACATCGATTTTAGGAATACCCAATAACATTTTTTATTCATGGATTGGTGATGTATATTTAGATATCGGAAGAAGTTTGACTTTATTTTTCTGTGTTGTGTTCTGTTTCTGTTTAGAAATGTATATTCGAAAAATTATGCAACAGAAATCTTATAATTTATTTTCTATCTTAATAATGTCTATGATTCTGTTGGTTTTTATGTTTGGATTTATGTATTTCCCATACAAAGTATATGGCTTTCAGATTCTTATTGTGTCTAATGTTGTTTTTCTCCTTATTTGTCAATTTATTAATCGAAAGTATAAATAATTTCATAAATTATCAACTATGAGCAAACCGAAAATTATTGCCTTCTATCTGCCACAGTTTTATCCCGTCGAAATCAATGACAAATTGTACGGCAAGGGGTTTACTGAGTGGAGAAATGTTGCAAATGCGAAACGATTGTATCCTGGTCATTACCAGCCTCATATTCCAGCTGATTTGGGGTTTTATGATTTACGTGTTGACGAAACGCGTGAGGCTCAAGCAAAATTGGCCAAAGAACATGGTGTTTATGGCTTTTGCTATTGGCATTATTGGCTTGGAAATGGTGTGGAATTCTTGGAAAAACCAGTTCAAGCAATCATGCGAACAAGAAAACCTGATTTTCCATTCTGTCTTGCATGGGCTAATCACGACTGGAAATCAAATGCGTTTTTCGCCAGGAATGCCAAAACCGTAATAAAACAAGAGTATCCTGGTGAAGATGACTATGTAAAGCATTTTTACTCCGTTCTGCCGTGTTTCAAGGACGAGCGTTACATCAAGGTGGACGGTAAGCCTGTTTTTATGATTTATCAACCCACTGTTCATAAAGATATACCTATTCTTATCAACTTATGGCGTAAGTTGGCAATTGAAAATGGGCTGGAAGGGATGTACTTCATTGGACATTTGAACAATGATGTTCAAGACGTTACGAAAAATGACGTGTGGTCTGTTGGTGTCGATGCAATAAATACAGAAAACATACATACGTGGATGAAACATCGTTCGAAATTCAGGTACTATTTCTTCAGGATATTTGAAAAAATTTTTAATTTTCCTCGAATCATTCCCTATAAAAAAGCGTTAAAGTATTTTATTGCTGATGATGTAAGGGAAGAAGACATATTTCCATCAGTAATTCCAAACTGGGATAATACGCCAAGAAGGAAAGGCAATGGTGTCGTCTTCACAGGCTCTTCCCCCGATTTGTTCAAAGAACACTTGCAAAATACGCTAAATGTGATTAAGGACAAACCTGACAATCGGCAAATAATATTTCTCAAAAGTTGGAACGAATGGGCTGAAGGCAACTATGTTGAGCCTGATATGAAATATGGATTGGGTTACCTTGAAGCAATCAGAGATGTATTATCAGAATATGGCAAACACTAACGCCCTCATCTTTGCCGGTGGCGTTGGCAACCGCATGAACTCGCTTGCCAAGCCTAAACAGTTTCTCCAACTTTACGGCAAAGAAATCATCATACATACTTTGGAGAATTTTCAGAACAACCCGAATATCGACGGCATTGTCGTGGTCTGCAAGGACAATTGGATTGACTATCTGAAAAAGCTCCTCAAAAAATACGACGTCGATAAGGTGAAATGGATTGTGCCTGGCGGAGAAACTGGTCAACTCTCAATTTACAACGGACTTTGCAAACTTGAAAAACACACCGAAGAAGATTCGATAGTTTTGGTGCACGACGGCGTAAGACCTTTCGTTAGCGACAAACTGATAGATGACTGCATTGAAAGTGTCAAAAAGTTTGGATCGGCTATAACAGTTGTTCCTGCAATTGAAACGATTGTATCAATCGAGAATGGTGAAATTCAGACTATTACTGACCGTAGCAAATGTTATCATGCAAAAGCTCCGCAATGCTTCATTCTTGGTGAACTCATTGCTGCACATCGCAAAGCGTTGCAAGAAAATCTTACCAATATGATTGATTCTGCCTCGTTGATGAAATACTATGGACATTCATTGCACACTGTTTCTGGCAATTACGACAACATCAAAATCACTACACCGACAGATTTCTACACGTCACGTGCGTTGTATGAAGTCAGGGAAAATCAACAGATTTTTGGATTATGACTAAATTTGAAATTCTTGAAGAGGATTTTTTGTCGTTGAAAAAATCCTTTGACTTTTCGTTGCTGAAAAATTCAAGAGTCTTTGTTACTGGTGCTACCGGACTTCTTGGAAGTCAGATTCTATTGTTTTTGGATTATCTGAATCGCACCGAAAACTATTCGATGACACTATTCGGGCTTATTCGCAATATTGATAAAGCCAAAAAAGTTTTCGGCAAAAGTATTAAAAACATAACTTTCATTACTGGAGATGTTCTGAAACTACCCGAAATTTCGCAACAAATCGACTACATAATCCACGGAGCAAGCGTAACTTCGTCATTGGATTTCGTGAGCAAACCCGTTGAAACAATTGACACAGCAATTAACGGCACGATGAATATTATGCGTTTTGCTCAATCAAAAGCCGTAAAATCGATGGTTTACTTGTCAAGTATGGAAGTGTTTGGAATCACTGACGGCAAAGGCAAAGTAAGCGAATCTGATTATGGATATATTGATATTTTGAGTACGCGCAGCAGTTATTCAGAAAGCAAACGTCTTTGCGAATGCTTGTGCCATAGTTTCGCCAAAGAGTTTTCGTTACCTGTGAAAATTACACGTCTTACTCAAACATTGGGGGTGGGAATAGACTACAATGACACACGCGTTGCGGCACAATTTGCTCGTGCTGTGATAGAAGGACATGACATAGTTCTGAAAACTACCGGAGCGACCAAACGACCAGTAATCTATACCTCAGATGCAATTTCAGCAGTATTGACGGTATTGCTGAAAGGCACTGATGGTCAGTCTTATACAGCTGCCAACGAAGATACTTTTTACAGTATTCGCGAAACGGCAGAAATGATTGTTTCAGAAATTGCAAAAGACAAAATAAAACTTGTTTTTGACATCAAAGGTGTTTCAAAGGAGTATGCGCCTGATTTGAATCTAAATCTAAACACAAATCTTTTACGCTCGTTAGGCTGGTCGGCGAAAATCGGACTCAAAGAGGCGTATGAAAGAATGATTAAAAGTATGAGGTAATATGCTTACAGAAGTTGCCATAAAAATAGTAAGGTCATGTATGAAATTGTTTTGTCTATTTCCAATTAGACAAAATAGGATTATTTTCAACAGCCAAAAAGGTACTCAATATGCTTGTAATCCTCGGTATATTTTTGAATATCTTGTAAAAAAATATGGAGATAAGTTGCAATATATTTGGGTGTTGCAAAAGCCGCCACAAACCTTGTTGAACTTATCAAACGTTAAGTTCGTTTCGTATAATAGTTTGCGATATTTTTATTATCAGATGACATCAAAAGTCATAGTAGCCAACATCCCAAGTCCATGTTACATACCAAAGCGAAAAATACAATTTATGATTGACACTTGGCATGGGGGTGGCGCGTATAAGAAAGTTGGCATTTCTGTTCCTAAACAAGAATCATTGCTAAGTTACTCTGTTGGAAAAATAAAAACATTGGATGCCTCTGATAACACAAAGTGGGAATTGAACAAAGCTTATTACAATGCGCTTGATACAAATGTTTTTCTGTCGAGTTGTAGGGGGTTTACAGAGGCAATGAGCCAATCGCAAATGATTCCGATAGAAAACTATTTGGAGATTGGTATGCCGAGGAATGATATTTTTTTCGGTGATTATTCAAACATTGCAACAAAAGCAAAACAGAAATTAGGTATTGGCCTTGATAAAAAAGTTATCTTGTTTGCGCCAACATACAGAGGAAGTGTCAAGCAACAGCGATTTGAAATGTGCTTGGACATAGAGAATTGTATTTCTGCCGCACGTAACAAATGGGGTGGCGACTGGGTATTCGTTTTCAGGATGCATATTTTCAGTAATTCGCTGGATAAAGAAAAAATCCCCGATCATGCTGTTAATGCCTCCCAATATGACGAAATGCAAGAATTACTATGCATGGCAGATGTCTTCATTACCGATTATTCGTCTTCACAGTGGGATTTTGCATTGACGGGAAAACCTGGATTCCTTTTTACTCCCGATTTGGATTATTATCTGCACGAAGACAGAGGTTTTTATACACCAATTGATGAGTGGGCATTCCCGTATGCCAAATCTAATGAGGAGTTGTGCGAGTTGATTAGGTCTTTTGACGACGCAAAACACAAACTAAAAGTTCAAAGGCATTTGGATTTACTTGGTTCAGTGGAAGATGGTCATGCAACGGAAAAAACGTGTGATTTGATAATGAAACAAATGACAATATGAGGGACGGGAAATTAGATTTTTTTAAAAGTTTGCTAATTTGGAGTGTCGTCTTGGGACATTGTATAAATGCGTTATGTCCTAATGGTAATGCATTGCATCCGATATTAAGGACATTCGATTTGCCTATGTTCATGTATATTTCAGGTTTCCTTTTGAGAAGTAGTATTGAAAGATACGATTGGAAACAATTGGTATTGAACAAGATCACCAACATTATTTTCCCTGCGATAATATGGTCTGGCATTTGTTTTATACTTGGAGATAGATGCTTTTATTATTTTCTATGGGCAGTTTTTGCAAGTTCTGTAATTGTTACAATGACAAATGCTGTTTGCAAAAATAATAACGCAAAGATTACTGTATTGATTATAGTGGCATTTTTATTCCATTTTGTCCCCAAAAACATTGTTAACATATCATTTTTATTTCCGTTTTTCATAATCGGTTATTTTAGCCAAAATATTTCAAGAATTGGTTTTGTAAAAGGATTTGTTTCCTTGATAATATTTGTTTTATTACACATATTTGTATGGGATGGCTCGTATGCAATATGGAATACAGGAGGATATGTATTATCTAATCCAACTTTTATGATAAAAGCAGTGCTATTGCGTTTAGTGATAGGTGTAGTGGGTTGTTATACAGTTGTATTTTTATTTGGACATTTTTACGACCATTTTAATACATTAAAGGTTATTAAAATATTTGAGACTATTGGGAAATATACACTGTCCATTTATTTAATTCAGCATATTTTAGTAGAAATGTTTTTACCAAAGTTGATTGATTATTTAGGAATCAATATAAACCAAAACATATTTTATGACTATATTGTCGTACCGATAACATCTTTTGGTTTCCTTATAATAATGTATTGGATTGTCAATTTGTTGAATAAATCTGAATATACTAAATGGTTGTTTGGTATTAGAATCAATTTAAATAAAAATAATCATTAGATTTATTTGATATTCTATGCTTCTACTATCACCGCTTCACATATTTGAAACTCATTCTGCACTTACTTCCATCCCATCCGGCAAATTCCTCATCAATACCATCAACGCACATTCATACAATGTTGCTCAGAAGGATGATGATTTTGCAGCCGCACTCAAAAATGGAGATTATCTTATTCCTGATGGTGCAAGTATTTTGGGCGCGTGCAGGTTTTTGAAAGCGATTTCAAGACCAAAGGAACGTATTTCTGGCTGGGATTTGTTTGCTTTTGAGATGAATCGTCTCAACGAAAAGGGTGGCAAATGTTTCTTTATGGGCAGTAGTGAAAAAGTACTATCACTTATTAAACAACGTGCCGCAACAGATTACCCAAATATTGTTGTAGAAACATATTCGCCTCCATACAAACCTGAATTTTCAGATGAGGACAACCAAAAGATTATCAATGCTATCAACAGCGCCAATCCTGATTTACTTTGGATTGGAATGACTGCGCCTAAACAAGAAAAATGGGCCTACAAGCATTGGAACGAATTGAATATCAAATGCCATTGCGGCACAATAGGTGCGGTTTTTGACTTCTTTGCTGGAACATATCAACGTGCTCCCGAATGGTGGCAAAAACATTCTTTGGAATGGCTTTATCGCCTTATCAAAGAACCCAAACGCATGTGGAGAAGGTACTTGATAGGCAATCCATTATTTCTGTGGAACATCTTAAAAGAAAAATTTTCACAGAACCCATCAAATTAATTTGCTATATTCAATTTGGTTTCTTATCTTTACGCCGTAATAGGATTGACGTATATTTATGACATACAAATCGCTCGACATAGCAAAGACTCTGATACTTATGGCGCAGGAGGATGGAGGTCGGGGCGGTGAACGGCTCACCAACCTCAAACTTCAAAAGCTCTTGTATTATGCACAAGGATACCATCTTGCTGCATTGGGTACTTCATTGTTTGAGGACGCTATCGAGGCGTGGATGTATGGTCCCGTGGTGCCAGTATGTTATGAACACTATCAAAAATATGGTTCTAAATCTTTGCCGATGCTTCAAGGGCAATCTTACGGACGACTTGATGAAATAGATGACAGGTTATTGCGACAAGTATATGATTCGTTGGTAGCATTTAGTGCAATTGGATTGATGCAGATGACGCATACGGAATCCCCGTGGCTTGACACCAATCCCAAGGGACACGGCACTGTGATTTCAACCACAAAATTGAAAGATTATTTCAAGCCGAAATATCCAACACTTGTCAGAGCCTCGTTTGCAAAAACTCTTGATTCATTTGTTGCAAAAAATGAGGATTCGGAATATTCCCCATCCGATATGTCAATAAAAAGATGCCTCAGCGTATTGGATATTATGCCGGATGCAGTATTGCCGTATATCGATTTGACACCAAATGAATTTGGAAGCATCAACATATCTATTCGTGTTGGCAATGAGCGACGTATGACCATAAATACAGGCGACGATACTATGTCGTGGTATTGTTGCATTGATTACAAATCCCGTCCCTGCGGCAAATCTTTTGTCGGTTACGATGATGCGATCCTCTCCGAAATAGTACAAACAGCAAAAAATCTTGTGGCATAATGGATTGCGTTGATGACAATGAAAGATTTTCCCGCTGGGTGTTTTGTCCTCGTTTTATGGATGAGAACGGGGTGCTTAACCACAAGTTTATTTTTTTGCGTCCAAACATAAATGAAGAAGGTATTTCAGGACAACTTTATGACCGTATAAGCCGTCAGATTGCAATTGCGGACGGTGTGAAGTTTTGTCGCAAAAAAAATGGCAAGCCTTCTGAAAAACTTGTCGCATTGACAATTACCGAGGCGGTCAATCTTAGGAAACTTGCATTTGTACCTGATTGTATTGATGTAGTTTCTTGTCCTTCGCCAGTAGTTCACGCGCATGCAGAAATCAGAATATCAATTGATGGAATCCCAGTCTCTGGCAATACTGCAAATATGCAACTTCTCTATTATTACGATAGGATTAAGGATGTTTTGTCTGAGGGCATAAGTTATGTATCTGATGACGAGACGTCCAATTTCTAATGATTGATTATATTCTCTATAACTTTTTCGTATAAAAATATGAATACCGCCCTCATCACCGGCATTACCGGTCAGGATGGCTCGTACCTTTCTGAGTTTTTGCTCGCAAAAGGTTACGACGTACACGGAATTATCAGGCGCAGTAGCGTCGATTATCGCGAGCGCATTGCACACCTCGAAGGCAGACCAAATTTTCATCTGCATTATGCGGATATGTCTGACTCAATGTCGCTTGTAAAACTTGTTGGTAAAGTTCAACCGACTGAGATTTACAACCTTGCGGCACAGAGCCACGTGCAGGTTAGTTTTGATTCGCCTGAATTTACGGCAGACGTAGATGCCGTTGGCGTACTGAGGATTTTGGAAGCCGTGCGCACCAATCATCTCGAAAAGACGTGCAAAATCTATCAGGCATCGACATCCGAACTTTACGGCAAGGTCGAGGAAGTGCCGCAGAGCGAAACAACGCCGTTCCATCCGTATTCGCCGTATGCCGTGGCGAAATTGTACGGCTATTGGATTATTAAAGAATACCGCGAAGCGTACAATATGTTTTGCTGTTCGGGCATCTTGTTCAATCACGAGAGCGAGCGTCGCGGCGAAACTTTTGTAACGCGCAAAATCACTCTTGCCGCCGCACGTATCGCGCAAGGCAAGCAAGAAAAACTTTACCTCGGCAACCTTTCTTCACTCCGAGATTGGGGCTATGCAAAAGATTACGTCGAGTGTATGTGGCTGATTTTGCAACAGGATAAGCCCGAAGACTTTGTGATTGCAACTGGTGTTCAACATTCTGTTCGCGAATTTGCTTACCACGCTTTCAAGGCGGCTGGCATTGAGTTGAAGTTTGAAGGCGAAGGAATCAACGAAAAAGGCATCTGCGTCAATGGTCCTGCAAATCTCGTTGGCAAGACTTTGGTGGAAGTCAGTGAAGATTTCTACCGTCCGACAGATGTTGTCAACCTTCTCGGCGACCCGACAAAGGCACGCCAAACCCTCGGTTGGAATCCCAACAAGACCACATTTGAACAGCTCGTCGCCATCATGGTAAAGCACGACATGGAAAAAGTTGCTGCCGAGCACGTTGCATCCGTTATGCGCACCAACCTCGCCGAATATTTGGAGAAAGGCGTGGTGAAATAACATTTTACTATCCATCTCTCATTTCCGCCCCAATAGACATTGCTTTTGTGCGTGTCTGTTGGGGCGTTTTGTTTTTGCCAATTAATATTCCAAATAATTCCCAATCCGTTTCAATTCCTTGTCTGTGAAGAGTTTTGTAAGTTTTAAATCCTCAATCGAATTTATTTTTTGAGATTCGCGGAGTTTGATGACGGCGGCGGCTTGTTGTATTGAAAAATATGGATGATTTTGGATGGCGTCGAGGGGGACGGCGTTGATGTCGATTTTGCGGATGTTGACGCTTGCACAGACGTAAAACGAGGA
>DGIK01000210.1:0-32554 GCA_002393195.1 Bacteroidales bacterium UBA3824
AACATCGCTCAAGTCGAACACTCAAGGCACAGGTCCTTTAATAACTTCATGGTCAATACACTTGGCGCAATTGCCGCTTATTGCTTGTTCCCTAAAAAACCGTGCATTGTTTGTGATAGATATTTCGACAGGCAATTAACGTTATTCTAAATTCGTCGAACTCACGTTATTTAAATGTTTTATCTAATTATTTCTTTAAGACCTTATACGCAAGTTTTTGATCTTGCAATAGTGACAAAATGGGTATTTAAACGCACACAAACTTCTACATAGTCTGAATGCTTTGGACTTTTATAAGTCTTCACCATTCGCATGGTTATATTCATTGTCATAGTACATTGAAATGTAATATTCACCATAGTGTTCGCATATACAGAACCATACGGGCTTCTTGGAAATCATATCCATAAGCATTCTTAATGTCATATCTTTCAACTCTTGGATGATTTCTTCGGTAGGATTCTCTAATTGTTCAGGCGAGTACTTCTTCAAGATTTCATTTCTAACCTGTTCCTTCATAGCCAATGTGTCCATCTGTTCCATACTTGGAACTTGATAGAACAAAGCGTCATATTTTTTTTTAAGAACAGACATTCCGTATGAGATGTCCTCAGAATCTGATAATGTATAATCCTCTAAGGTTATATATCTCTTATTATTCTTAAACTGACTAACAAGTTTATTGAAACGAATCTTTATATCTGCTTCACTTCGAGTATTAGCATCACAAAGCATAATTCGATATACTTTGTTATTATTTGTACCAATATAAATATGTACATCTTCTCCATTGAATTCTCCATCAAGGAATTCGTTGTCTCCAAGTTTCTTAGGAACAAACCCCTTAGAAATAAGTTTTTGCGTCATTTCTGATTTGTATCCATCAATCGGAATGCCAAGGAATGTAGTAACGTCTTTCTGAGCGTATGTGATAACAGTAAAAAATGCCATTATCCAACACATAATTATTTTTTTCATATTACCTAAATTTCGCAGCTCTTTAGTTTAACTTTCTTCACTAAGCACCTGAGCAATAAAAGATTATTCAGGGTTCGCCATATCTGAAACTTCACTTGCCTTAGTGCTGCAAATCAAAGCAACTGAAATTCATTGACATGCCAAAGGTAAATATAATATCTGAGAAAAACATTGCTTTAAGCGAAAAAAAATGAACCCTTGACAAATTATCTGCGTATTTTTAGATATTGAAGCCCCCCTTCATTGCATATTGGACTTGCCAAAGGCGACCGTTGCGTGTGTCAAGTTTCAGAAACGTCCACATATTTTGTGTTGCGAACAGTTTGTAATGTTCGACAGAGGTTGTGGTGCTAACCTCGTTCTCCTGTGCGTATGTTGTTAACGCAAAGAAAATCATTGTGACAAATAAAACTACTTTATTCATAATGTATAACCATTAGCATAAATCATCAAAAATTTCTCCACCTTTCCATTCCAATCCTTGTGCCATGATCAGAAAACGTTCACCTCCTTTTTCATCGAAATACGAACCATAACTTTCGTGGGCGAATTTATCTCCACTAATGTATATTTTGCAGCAAGCGGTCGGTTTTACATTGTCATTGTGGGTTACAACGCCAATGGCCTTGCCATCTTTGAACATAGCAAAACCGACAATAGAGGATTCCCCATAACAATTTTTGCAGAATACCTTGCCAATTGAAAGATTATCATAGTATTCTTTCAACGAGGATGTCATCTTAGGACAAAGAATAAACTCGGTTGGTGTTTTCCAATCTATTTGCACCGCATTTTTTGTAATAGAATCGTATAATTGCGGTTGATAGTTCTCCATAAGATCTGTTAAATTGGGAGAGTAGTCGTTCTCATTAATATTGGGGCAATAATCGTAGTCATTGAAAGTCGAATAACAATTGCCATCAATTAAATTTGAATTATTACTATTGAACACAAGGTTCATTTCCATACCTTTGAAATGTTTTTCCGCCAATTCAATTGTTGTGTATTTTTTCAGAACTTCGTGGAGAAATTGTTTTCTTGCGTTCAATGTAACCATTGCTACAATATAGGGGGTCTCTCGGTTTGGTGATGACAATATTAGATGAATAACTTCTCTAATTGCATCGTATCGATGGTTGATCTCCTTGTAAACAATATTTTCACCACTTGCGAAAATACAGTTTTTGGAAAGATGTTGATGATATTCCTCTAATGATTCTGAATTTGTGCAATATGGGAATTCCAATTGTTCGTCCCAGTTTTTCTGCAATGCATTCGGTGACAATGAATCCAGTATAGTTTTATCGGGAGTCAGCGGTTCAAAGACTTTGCCTGTAAACTTGTTTCCTCCGATGTACATTGCTTTGCGAGTGTCTTTGGCCCAATTAGAAATATTTTCGTAGGCATTTTTCGCCTCCTCTTTTGTTACTGTCCGCATCCATTCAAATTTTGGATAATAATGGGCATATTCATTTAGAATCGACGGATTTTCGATGAATGCCTCAACACTTCCACAGCAATCAATAATTTTTCTTAATGTTGCTTCGTTATTTAGTGCGTTTTCTAATTTGGTGACCCAACGCAAATTTTCAGGCCGATTGTTACAACGGTTAGTGTCTATATGATCTACGACGTAATCATCTGCAGGTGGTTTTCCCAGAAAACCAAACGCCACAATGCGATGAACTGCATTGTTAATAAACATCATATACCCTTTTGATGAATCTTTTATGCCAAAAGTCCACACCTCATCTTTTGGACGCATTTTGTGCCCATCTTTTTTATGGCGCATAATGGCTCCATTGTTACGAACAGAATATACCTCTCCCTTGTATTCGCACTGAACTTCGCAGTCGAATACTCCAAGCAAATCCCTATTTTCCATTGTTATCTATTTTGGATTAAGTCAAGATGAGCGTCAAGCACAATTGCAATACGTGAAAGAATATCTACGCCTGTAGAATACTTTCCTTGTTCAATTCGTGAAAGATTGGCAGCATCAATACCTGCCAACAATGCAAGATCCCTTGCTTCCATCCTTTTTGCTTCGCGTAGTTCACGAATGCGTTGACCAATTCTCACGCGTTCTCCTTGCCGGTTGCCCGCACCGACACCCATCGAAGGAACTGCATTTAGCAAAAATTCCCGACTGATTCTGTCAACCATCACTTCTTTGTCGTCGGAGAAGTTTTTGTCGAAAATAAATTCCATCAAATGAAGAAAATACGCCTTTGTTTCTTCACTACTATACTTTGCGACATCGGACACAATTTTGAAAATTTCGCCATCAGATGTCTGAACCTCGACATAATGCTCATCAAGAATCTGAGCCTTGGATTTTGTCGGGATGTCCATAAATTTTTTTAGATTTTTGTCCATATTCAATCAAACGTTTTTATCGTGGTGCCCCCACTTTAAAATTGAATTTGCGACAAAATTATAAAACTATTTTTCAATTGGCAAATTTGCCAATCATTTATTTTGTTATAAAATGTTAAATATCGATTAATACATTGAATATTAATAAGATAAATAACCTATACCAGAAATACCCAGATTAAAATTTCAATCTCCAAATATTTAAGCGTTTTATTTATAATGTATCATCTCGAAAAAACTTTGCCGTCATAGGATTTTTTCGTACCTTTGCGGCGTGAAAAGTTATAGCACGCAATTATGAAATTCACGGACATCCACAAAGTGTTGCTCCTGGGGTCGGGAGCGTTGAAAATTGGCGAGGCAGGCGAGTTTGACTACTCCGGCTCGCAGGCCCTCAAAGCACTCAAAGAGGAAGGCATCGAGACCGTCCTCGTGAACCCAAACATCGCCACTGTGCAGACTTCCGACAAGGTGGCGGACAAGATTTATTTCCTGCCCGTAACGCCCGAATTTGTCGAAAAAGTAATTGCCAAGGAGCGTCCTGACGGCATCTTGTTGTCGTTTGGAGGGCAGACCGCATTGAACTGCGGCGTTGCGCTCCACCGTCAGGGCATTTTGGAAAAATACAACGTCCGCGTCATCGGTACGCCCGTAGAGGCAATCATCGACACCGAAGACCGCGACATTTTCAATCAGAAGTTGGCAGAAATCAATGTTAACTTCACCAAATCCCACGCCACAGAAACCGTTGACGAAGCCTTGAAAGCCGCCAACGAACTCGGCTACCCCGTCATTTTACGCGCCGCATACGCTTTGGGTGGACTTGGAAGTGGTTTTTGCAACAACGACGACGAACTCCGCAGCCTTGCATCAAAGGCGTTCACATATTCCAATCAGGTTTTGGTGGAAAAATCCCTCAAAGGTTGGAAGGAAATCGAATACGAAGTGGTGCGCGACCGTTACGACAATTGCATCACGGTCTGCAATATGGAAAACTTCGACCCATTGGGAATCCACACCGGCGAATCCATCGTTGTGGCTCCAAGTCAGACACTTACAAACTCCGAATTCCACAAACTCCGCGAAATTGCAATCAAGATAATCCGCCACATCGGCATCGTGGGCGAATGTAACGTGCAGTACGCCCTCGACCCCAACTCCGAGGATTACCGCGTCATCGAGGTCAACGCAAGGCTATCGCGCTCGTCGGCATTGGCATCTAAGGCGACAGGCTATCCTCTCGCATTCGTTGCCGCAAAACTCGGTCTCGGCTATGGTCTCCACGAACTCAAAAACACTGTTACAAAGGTAACTACGGCTTGTTTTGAGCCGGCGTTGGACTATTGCGTTGTGAAAATCCCGCGTTGGGACCTCAATAAATTCGTGGGTGTCAGCAAGGAAATCGGCTCGGCGATGAAGTCGGTCGGCGAAATTATGGCAATCGGACGCACCTTCGAGGAGGCAATACAGAAGGGTCTGAGAATGATTGGTCAAGGTATGCACGGATTCATCGCAAATAAGCACATCGACAACATCCAAAAGGAACTCACCGAGCCTACGGATATGAGGATTTTTGCCATTGCGGACGCTTTTGCCAATGGCTTTACAGTTGACCAAATCCACGACCTCACCAAGATAGACAAGTGGTTCATTTACAGACTAAAATACATCTTTGACCTCGGCGAAAAGGCCAAGAAATACAACAACGTTCAGGAGATAACCGACGATATGATGCGCGAACTCAAACGCGCCGGATTCTCTGACTTCCAAATCGCCAAAATCGTCTATAAGCATACAGCCGTTGACATCACCGCCGATATGCTCAAAGTGCGCGAACACCGCAAGGCATTGGGTATCACGCCGTTTGTAAAGCAAATCGACACCCTCGCCGCCGAATATCCCGCGCAGACCAATTATCTCTACATCACCTACCACGGCACGGAGCACGACATCGATTTTTATGACGACAAACAGTCGGTAATCGTACTCGGCTCGGGCGCGTACCGCATCGGCAGTTCCGTGGAGTTCGATTGGTGCGGCGTCAATGCCATCAACACTATCCGCAAACGTGGTTTTAGGGCGATTATGATTAATTATAACCCTGAAACCGTCTCCACCGACTACGACACTTGCGACCGTCTTTATTTTGACGAACTTTCATACGAGCGCGTCCTCGACATCTACGACCTCGAACAGCCTCGCGGCGTGGTTGTTAGCACCGGCGGGCAGATTCCCAATAACCTCGCGATGCGTCTTTACGAAGCCAATGTCCCCGTCCTCGGCACATCGCCGCTCGACATCGACAAGGCGGAAGACCGCAACAAATTTTCCGAACTCTGCGACAGTCTGAAAATCGACCAACCCAAATGGAAGGAACTCACTCACGTTGACGACATTATGAAATTTGCCGACGAGGTAGGCTTCCCGCTCCTGATACGTCCTTCATACGTGCTTTCGGGCGCGGCGATGAGTGTGGTCAGCAACAAGACCGAACTTGGACATTTCCTCGAACTCGCCGCAATGGTTTCCAAGCAATATCCCGTGGTGGTTACTCAATTCTTGGAAAATACCAAAGAGGTTGATTTTGACGCAGTTGCGCAGAACGGCGAATTGGTATTGTACGCCATCAGCGAACATCAGGAATTTGCGGGCGTTCACTCGGGCGATGCCACGATGCTGTTCCCTCCGCAAAAGTTGTACGTGGAGACAGTCCGCCGTATCAAACAGATTGCCAAGAAGTTGGCGAAGGCGTTGAATATCTCCGGACCGTTCAATATGCAATTCCTCGCCAAGGACAACGACGTGAAGGTCATCGAACTCAATCTCCGTGCATCGCGCTCATTCCCGTTTGTATCTAAGGTGTTGAAATGCAACTTCATAGAATACGCCACCGACATTATGTTGGGATTGAAAGTAACGCCTCCCGCCAAGACACTCTTCGACCTCGAATATGTTGGTGTCAAGGCTCCGCAATTCTCGTTTGCACGTCTTGCAAAGGCCGACCCGACCCTTGGCGTCGAGATGGCTTCCACGGGCGAAGTTGGTTGTTTGGGTGAGAATTATTATGAGGCAATACTCAAATCGATGCTCTCCGTCGGCTACAAAATCCCGGAGAAAAATATCCTGATTTCGTCGGGTCCGTTGAAGAGCAAGATGACGCTCCTCAATCCCGTCAAGGAGTTGAAGGAGAAGGGTTACAACATCTATTGCACACGCGGCACGTCCAATTTCTTCCACGAAAACGGCGTGGAGACCACTGTGGTGCATTGGCCCGACGACGACCGCAAACCCAACATCGCCGAAATGATCAAGGAGCACAAGTTTGACCTCGTAATCAATGTGCCCAAAAACCTCTCCAAGACGGAGTTGGACAAGGATTATGTAATCCGCCGTATGGCCATCGACTTCAACATCCCGCTCCTCACAAACGCCCGCCTCGCCGCCGCCTTCATCCGCGCATTCCTGCGTTATGGCGTTGACGATTTGAATATCAAGGCGTGGAATGAGTATTAATACACAATACGCCGTTATTTGCGGACAAGGACAAACATCCCACGCAAATAACGGCGTATTATTTTTTTTGACAATTTACGACTCAGCCAAGGGTTACAACTTTTCAATTTCTTCGGGCGACAGCCCTGTAACCTCCGCAATCATATCGATGGAATTGCCTTTCATTTTCAGTTTGTAAGCGATTTGACATTTGGCTTTTTGCTCGCCACGAGCTTCTCCACGCGCCTCACCACGCGCCTCACCACGCGCCTCGCCGCGTGCCTCGCCTTCGCGTTCCTTCAAATTCATCACGTCATTATAAACAACGTAATCGTCATACTCTTTCAGATACCGCTCTTGGTCGGCGTATGAAAGAGAATGGTATTTGGCGAGTTCGTTAAGTCGAAACAAACCCGCACTCTTTTCTGTAAATGGCATTGTCGTTTTCATTTTGTCCATATTTGCTAAATTGAACAACCAATAGTCAAGGCTCGTCTTGCAGTTTTTTTCTTTGAACTTGCCTTTCCTGTAATACGGCAACTGAATCTTCCAAAATTCAAGGAGGTCATTGCTTACTTCCTTGCTTTTCATATTGACTATGCAGTGCCTTGAAACTTTGTATTTCTCTTCTCCAGGGATTGTGAAATTGAGAAGGAACACGCCTATGACCTTGTTAATGCTGTAGTCCCAGCCTCTTTTCTCTATTTCTTTTTTCTTCTTCCCTTTGCGCCCTTCTACGACACCTTGCTGAGATATGCCACGTGCCATATAGTACATCATTCGTCTGTCTATGAAGGACTGCCGCTCGTTTTGCATCTCTACGATAAACTCATCGCCGGAGTCAAGTTTGCACTTAATGTCGTAAATTATTCTGTGCCGGTCTTGCTTGTCTCCGTCTGATTCGTTGTTCAAGTACGTAATGTTCTCTATTTTGAGTTCGATGCCTACGGACTCAAACAACGCAACGAGGAAGCCTTTCATCACCACCTCATCTCTGAAACACTTCTTGAACCCGAAATCAGTTATAGGGCTTATATAAAATATGTCCTTTTTGTCCATTGTTGAAAATGTTTTGCCACAAAGAAAACATTTTTTTTCGATTTATGCAAAAAAATGCGACTGTTTTCAATAAAAAAAACTATCTTTGCGCAGACCTTTCGCACCGAGTGCGGTGAGGAGAGGCAATTAATATATACTAAGGCGTTTATTACGCTATGTTTTTGACTTCTTGAAACTTCGCAACTTTCAGATGTAACGTCAGAGATATGGCAGCGATAAATGCCCATTCGAGTAATATATCGGTACGTGAAAAGTAATTTTTGCGTGCCTATATATACTGCGTGGGTATTCGCTGTCCGTTTCGACGTTACGGGTAATGCGAAGACCTCAAGAAGTGGAACGGGCGGAGTATGAGTTCCACGCTTTTTTTGTGCGATGTCCGAAAATTGGGACTTTAAGTTCGGGCGAAAAACTAATATCAACCCAAAATGGACATACACATCGGACAACTCATCAAAGAAGAACTTCGCAGCCAAGGACGCTCCGTCAAATGGTTTGAGTCTCAGATAAACCGCTCGCACTCTGCCGTTTATGACATTTTCAGAAGTCACGACATCAACACCGACCTCCTAAAAACAATCAGCAAAGTCCTCTCCCACGACTTTTTTATAGACTATTCCAACCAAATGTACGGAAAATCAGCACAAAACTATACGGAAAATCCGCCTGAAAATGTTTGATTGTAAATAGTATAGAATGTACTTTTGCAAAGTTTAACATTTGTAGTCAACAACTGTTAAGATTTGGCAATAACAAATGGCAAACACGAAGTAACATTATTAATTAACTAATTTAATTACAATCAATTATGAAAGCAATCAAACTACTTGTCATTGCGGCAGTTATGGCTTTGGCAACGCCTGCTTTCTCGCAGGAATTAAGTTTCGGCGCAAAGGTCGGACTTAATCTTTCTTCGGCAACTATAAAATCGGGTGGCGAAAAAGCGGACGACATCAAGATGCTCCCAGGACTCAACGTTGGCGTTTTTGCCGATATGAACTTCAGCGAACTTCTCGCTCTTGAAGCAGGTCTGCAGTATGAGCAGAAGGGCTACAAGTTCACATACAAAGAACAAGGTGAAGAACTCAAGGACAAGTACGCCATCCAGTACCTGACAATCCCAGTCAACCTGAGAGCCAATCTTGCTATGGGCGACAACACTCTGTACTTCCTCGCTGGTCCGACCTTTGGATTGGGTCTTTCCGCAAAGGAAACCGTTGAGTATAACGGAGAAAAGGAGTCTGAGTCAGCAAAATTCGGCAACGGCGAAGAAGACGACATCAAGCGTATGAATGTAGGTTTGCTTTTCGGCGCAGGTTTCGACCTTTCAAGCAATCTTGGGTTCAGGGTAACGTATGACCTCGGTCTTTCTAACCTCGTACCAAAGGGCGACAGCGACAATAAATGTACAACAGGTGTCATTGGTGTCGCTTTGACCTTCAAGTTCTAATTCACACATTCCATTTCGGAATGACAAACAACTTGCCGTATCTTGGGAAAAATCCAGGATGCGGCTTTTTGCTTCTATAACCCGTTGTCGGAATCAATACTCCCTCAGCAAAAAAGCCATATAATGCGGCAGTGTCAATAGGTTGTCTTTGTAACCGACATTATAATCGCCGAGTTTGATTGCGGATTTTACGTGGTATTTTTCATAATGAGCAAGAATGGTCTTGGTACTTTTGGCATTGCCATTGGCAGCCTTCACCTCCACAAGAGTGCATTCTCCTTTGTAACGCATCACAAAATCAACCTCCAACCCCGAATCCTTGCGGAAATAATATAGTTTGCGTTCCATTTTGCAAAAAATATCCGCTATAAGATTCTCAAACACAGCACCTTTGTATGCGAGAAGGTTACCTTGGAGAATATCAGCCTGAGTGCCTTTTTCCAACATTGATACAAACAGCCCCGTATCTGCCATATAAATTTTGAAAACATCATTCTCCGCATTGCCGTCCAAAGGCAACTCTGTGATTTGCAAGTTTCTACAACGGCAAATAATGCCCGCGTCCTCTATCCATTGCAGACTGCCTTCGTAGTGTGCCGCCTTGGCATTTTTGCGGATTAATGAGTATTGAAACTTCTTGTTTTCCTTGCTCAATTGCTGTGGGATTGACTCAAAACATTCACGAATACGCGACTTGATGCTGTCGTCGGCATATTTTATCATATCATCTTCATATTCATTGATGATAGCACGTTGAACATTAAGCACTTGATTGAGGTCGTGGGTGTTTACAAAGGCATTGACGGCCTCAGGCATTCCGCCCGTAATGATGTATTGCAGAAGAAGTTTTTTCATTTGCAGATGTATCGCCTCCGGCACGGGCGTTACATTGTCGAGACATTCTTGTAATTTAGAAATGATTGCATCAGAAATGCCGTTTGCCCACAGAAACTCCTCAAAATCAAGAGGAAACATATTGATTATGGTTTCATAACCGACAGGTACGGAAGCCTTTTGACCGTTTTTGTCGCCGTAACCTTTCACGCCAAGAAGCGAACCCGTTGCGATTACGTCGTACCGCCCATCAAGATGAAAAAATTTAAGAGATGTACGCGCCCTCGGGCAGTCTTGGATTTCGTCAAAAATAATACAAGTGTTATGCGGTTCAAAAATCACATCCTTTACAATTGACGAGATGTTGAGGACGATTTCGTCAACGTTCATCTGTCCTTCGAAAGCAACCGATAGGTCAGTGTTTTCGATGAAATTGAGATAGACAACATTTTTATAGTTGTCATTGGCAAAAGTCCTGACGGCAAAGGTCTTGCCGCACTGACGACAACCTTTGATTACCAACGGTTTTTTGCCCGGAGTATCTTTCCATTCTCTAAGTTGTTGAATTACTTTACGTTTCAGCATATCATTCCACTTTTTCAAACGACTTTTTGCTCATTCGCGCCACTTTTTCAAGGGACTTTTGGGTGTTCGCGCCACTTTTTCAAGGGACTTTGCAAATATAAGGTGAAAATTGCAATAATGCAAAAAAATTTTTTTATGCTTTTTAATTATATTTTTGCAAAAAAATTTCCTTCACATTTACAAAAAAAATATCTTTGCAAAAACTTACTGCTTACATCTTAACACGAAGATTATTATGAAACAGATTATAATATTGATGATGCTGCTAATGCTGCCCTTCGCTGGTTTTGCGCAGATGAAATGGCAACCGGTGGATCATCACATTGACATCCATCACCCCGTGGAGGTATTTGGCGACGTCACCATCGACAAGGATGCCTGCACAATCACAAAGGACGGCAAGACTTACAAACTTTACGGCAAAATAAAGATTGTTGACAATTGGGCGGACTTGAAAGTGCAGATTGTGGAAAATTGGCCCGACCTCAAAGTGAAAATCGTGGAAAATTGGCCCGACAAGTGCGGCAAATTTCAGGTGGTGGACACTTGGCCCGAACTCAAAGTGCAGATTGTTGACAATTTCGCCGACATCAAAGTAAGGGTTGTGGAAAATTGGCCCGGATTCTAATTTAATTATTAACATCCATACTATTATGAAAAAACATCTTATCCTAATTATGTTGTTGTGCCTTGGTATTCAGGCTGCAACAACGGCGCAGACCAAGAAGCGCATCTCAATTCTTGGCGATTCGTACTCAACATTCGAGGGCTACATCCCAGCGGAAAACGAGCCGTGGTATTTCCAAAAGGTTGACACGGGACGTTCAGACGTTGTAAACGTGCGCCTTACGTGGTGGTGGCAGTTGATAAAGGAAGGCGGCTACCTCTTGGAAAAAAACGAATCGTACAGCGGTGCAACTATCTGTTATACAGGTTATAATGACGACGACTATTCGCCACGCTCGTTCATCACAAGGCTTCCACGCGTTGGCAGCCCCGACATTCTGTTGATTTTTGGCTGTACCAACGACAGTTGGGCGGGTGCAAAGGTTGGCAACTATCAATACTCCGACTTCAAGCGCGGCGACCTCTACACATACCGCCCCGCCCTCGCCAAACTTCTCGACGATGCTCTTTCGCGTTACCCGAATGTTGACATCTACTTCATCATCAACAGCGAACTCCGCCCCGACATTGTGGAATCCACCCTCACCATCTGCAAACATTACTCCATTCCCTGCATCCAACTCCAAAACATCGAAAAGCGTTATGGACACCCAACGGCTAAGGGAATGAAGGCTATTGCAGAACAGGTAGGAAAGGCGATAAGGTAGGTTTTTGCGACCGATTGATTTCGAGCGTATAATTCCATTATTCCGTGCGCATTGTTTCCGTGCGTATCATTTCCGTGCGCTCACGCACACGGCTTGGAGTTTTCGCGCCCTTGGCGCTATTATGCCGACGACAAGCCAACGGGGCGTAATCACCAAGACGTGTGCGTGAGCGCACGGATAATATGATGGAAAATGTATCAACTGTAAAAAAAATCGCTTACTACGCTAAAAATCGCTTACTCCACTAACCAATTTTTACCAAAAATCGCTTACTCCACTAACCAATTTTTGCCAAAAATCGCTTACTCCACTAAACCAATTTTTGCCAAAAATCGCTTACTCCACTAAACGTTTTTCGTCATTTTCCACGTGCGTATTCATTTTTTCCGTGCGCTCACGCACACGGCTTTGTGTTTTCGCGCCGTTGGCGCTACAATACCAACATCACGCGGAAAAAAATTCAGTTTTTTTTGTTTAAATTTTTCATCAATCATTTTTTTTTGTAATTTTGTGCCATCTCTTCTTATACAGATTAAGGAGGATATATATATTAATTGAAGGCGTTTATTCACGCTATATTGTTGACTTGTTGGAACTTCGCAACTTTCAAATGTATCGTCAAAAATATGGCAGCGATAAATGCCCTTGGTATGTTATATTGGTTCACGAAAGCGTTTTTGTGTGCCTTTATGATATATGCGTGGGTATTCGCTGTCCGTTTTGACGATACGGGTAATGCGAAGACCTCAACAAGTGGAACGGGCGGAATAAGAGTTCCACGCTTTTTTTGTTATCGTCTGGAAATAGGAACTTTAAGTTCAGGCTGCAAAAAACATAATCATTATGGACAAACACATAGGAGAAATGATAAAAGCCGAACTTAAACGCCAAGGCCGCACCGTCAAATGGTTTGAAAGTCAAATCAACCGTTCTCATTCTGCCTGTTACGATATTTTCAGAAGTCACGACATCAACACTGAACTCCTAAAAACAATCTGCAAGGTTCTTAACCACGATTTTTTCATAGACCTCTCCTCCGGCAACCCAATGTCCGAAAATTAAACACAAATTTGTACAAAAAATAAGAACAAAAACATACGGAATTTCCGACTCAAAATCTTTGGTTATGAAATAGATGGGATATAAATTTGCAAGTGTTAAATAAATCAAAATTATCAATACATCAAACTAAAAACGCTTGCATTATGAAATCTATGTTTAGCAAAATAGTTGTATTGGGCATTGTTGCCACTCTTATGGCAGGACAAGCCCAAGCACAACGGAAGACCAAAGTCGTGGAACAAGCGGAATCTGTTACAACGGCGACAGATGGAAAAGTAATCAAGAGAAAAGTGGCCATTGGAAGATTTTCCAACGAAACGCAGTACGGCAAGGGTTTGTTTTACGACAAAGAGAACGACCCGATGGGCAAACAGGCTCTGGACATTCTTTCTTCGAAATTGGCTGCGTCGGGCAAGTTTTTGCTTTTGGAACGCAACGACTTGGCATCCTTGCTTGAAGAGTGTCAGACGGGCAATCAAAGTTTTGCTAAAATTGGTGCTGACTACTTAATCATTGGCTCGATAACAGAGTTCGGTCGCAAAAATGTCGGCAGACAGGGCGTAGTGGGTAGCAGCCGCACACAAATGGTGGAAGCAGCGGTTTCCATCAGGCTCGTAGATGTTTCTACCGGATTAATTGTCTATTCCGACGAAGGAAAGGGAGAGGCTGAACTTACGTCTAAGACCACACTTGGCGTGGGCGGTAGGATGGATTACGACGCTACACTCAGCGACAAGGCAATTTCCGAGGCCATCAACCAACTTGTGGAAAATATCATCAACAAATGCACCGACAAACCGTGGCGCACGTATTTCCTTTCTTACGACGACGATGCAGTCCTTATTGGCGGCGGTGCAAGCCAAGGTATTGCTGTCGGAGACAAATTCAGCATCAAGACCAAGGGCAAGACCGTTACCAACCCACAGACGGGTATGAAGGTGGAATTGCCCGGCAAAGAAATAGGAACAATGGAAGTGGTGATGACTGGCGGTGACACACCAGAAACCGAATATTCGTTTGTGAATGTTTCATCCACAGACGCAATAGATAGAAATCATCTCGAAAATTACATCATCGAGGAAATTAACAAAAAATAAAAAACTAACGATATGAAAAAGATGCTATTTGCTGCGGTTGCGCTAATCGCAATGGTCTTGCTTGTTGGCTGCAAGGGCAAATACCCTGTTGCACAGCAAACAGGAAAAGACGACGTCGCTTTCTTGCTGTTTGAAAGCCCCGACCAATATAAGGGGCAGATTGTAACGGTAACACTTGACGGCAAGACAAAGTTTCAGGCAGAAGTCATCAAAGCAAAGAAAGCGCATACCCACGGCACACAGTATGAGGTGTCCACTGGTCCTAAGGACATAAAGGTGGAGGCAGACGGCAAAGTACTTTACCAAAAGAAACTGATGCTGTCGGCTCAGGAGGTCAAGAAGATAACCCTGCCGTAAATCAATTGACAACTAAATTAAAAGTTCAAGTATATGAAAAAAGTAAAGAAGTTGATGATTGTAGCCGCATTAAGTTGTGCAGCAGTATTGCCTTCCTGCTCGCCGAAGGCTCCGCTGTATGCGTGGTACAATTATGATGATGTCGCTTACGAACTTATGAAAAACGGCACGGAAGCCAACGAAGAGGCTCTGAAAGCCGTTGGAATAAGGATGGTATGTGGCGCGGGCAAAGTAGATGGACTGAAAGATGGCGGCGTGGTTCCCCCAGGAGTCTATGCCGAGGTGGGCTACATCTATTTCAAACAGGGCAAAAAAGACCTTGCCACACAGTACTTCGAGAAGGAGATGGAGGCTTACCCTGAGTCCAAAGTTTACGTAAGTCGAATTTTAAAGCAGTTGAAATGATGAAGAATGGCATTTTGTATAGTGCGATTTTATTAATCGCGCTGCTGACTACTTCCTGTGGCATCTCAAAAGAGATGAAGTATTCAACGATGTACTCGCAGCAGCCAACGAGCATTGTGGTTATGCCGCCAATCAACCAGACAAGTTTTGCAGACGCGAAATTATTGTATTTCAGCTCGTTGCATCGTCCGCTCTGCGAAAAAGGCTACTATGTGTTCTCACCATATATGACAATGGAATTGCTTCAAAACGAAAGTGCATACGATGCCGAGCCGTTTCTAAACGGTGATTTGAAAATATTCCACAACGTCTTGGGCGCAGATGCGGCATTGTTCACTGTAATCAAGGAGTGGAAGAAGGCAACATTGGGCAGTTCAATCAATGTGGACGTGGAATACATATTGCGTTCTACCACGACCGGAGAAACTCTGTATCAACGCGAGGGCAAGTTAAAACTTGATTTGAGCGTTGACCTGGGAATAGGCGGCGTAGGTGGTTTGGTTGCTAATATGGCGGCAAGCAAACTCAATCAAGGTCTTACAGCCAAAATTGAAGCGGGCAGACTTTGCAATATTGTTACCCTTGACGACATACCACTTGGCAAGTACCACAGCGAATTTGGTAAAGACAAGAATATCACACTTGACAAAAAAAACATTGTCAAGAGAACCGTCAAAGCAAAATCAATTGTGCTGTATCAGCCCGAAAATCAGAGGAAAAACCGCAAGCGAATCGACGCAGAAGTAGAAAATATGAAGTAAGACCGTTGTTTTTCAACGGCAGAATCAAATCAATACCGAAACCCTGTGCGCAACTTCTGCCACAGGGTTTTCTTTGCAAGCCCCAACGGGGCGGCATCTCCAAGCCGTGTGCGTGAGCGCACGGGAAACGAAACGCACCCAGAAAACGAAATGAATATTGCAAAAAAATATTTTCCCATCTCGCAACACCATATTTCCAAAATCTTTGCTATCTTTGCAAGTTGAATTATTACAAAAACCGTGATGAAGAACTTTAAACTTGCAGATACAATATCGGGATGGGCGGCGTTTGCTATTGCCACCGTGTCGTATTTGCTTACAATAGAGCCTACTGCGAGTTATTGGGACTGCGGCGAGTTTATATGCACCGCGTTCCGTCAGGAGGTGGGACACCCGCCGGGAGCACCGCTTTTTATGATTATGGGCAGAGTGTTTTCGCTGTTGGCAGGTGGCGACGTAACGCTTGTGGCGGCTATGATTAATGCAATGTCGGCTCTCGCAAGCGGATTTACCGTGCTGTTCCTGTATTGGAGCATCGTGCATATTGCGCGGCGGATTGTACTTGGCAACACTCAAAACGGCGCAACTACCAACGCCGAAATATCAACATTCCAAGCTATCTCAATAATCGGCAGCGGCTTGGTTGGCTCATTAGCCTTTGCATACACCGACACATTCTGGTTTTCGGCGGTGGAGGGCGAGGTGTACGCTATGTCGTCGCTATTTACAGCCGTTGTATTCTGGTGCATACTCAAATGGGAGGCGGTCGCCAACGAAAAATATTCCAACCGCTGGCTCATTCTCGTTTGTTACCTGATGGGACTTAGCATCGGCGTGCATCTGCTCAATCTGTTGGCAATACCGGCGATTGTGTTCGTTTATTATTTCAAAAAATACAATCCCAACACCAAGGGCATCCTGATTGCACTCGCGGTGGCAGTGGCTATTCTTGCGGGCATCCTGTACGGAATCATCCCCGGCGTGGTGTATATCGCTTCGGTATTTGAACTCCTATTCACCAACCAAATGGGCGCGCCATACAACACTGGCACAATCATTTACGTAATTTTGCTGCTCGGCGCGTTGGTGTATGGATTGTATTATTCCTACAAAAAACGCAAGGTGGTCTTGAATACAATTTTGCTCGGCGTGGCGGTCATTCTGATTGGCTATTCGTCGTTTGCAATGATTGTGATACGCTCCGCAGCCAATCCCCCGATGGACGAAAACAACCCCGACAATGTGTTTGCCCTGCGCTCGTACCTCAACCGCGAACAATACGGCGACCGTCCGCTCATCACCGGCGAATATTTCAACTCCCAACTGCTCGGCTATGAACCCGGCAGCCCAACATACATTCAGCGCAACGGACGTTATGAAGTGGCGGCCTACAAGACCGACCGCATTTATGCCCCGGGATCAACCACCGTATTTCCGCGAATGTACAGCCCGGAGGCTCATCACATCGACGGCTACAAATATTGGGCTGACATCACCGACGAAAATGCAAAGCCGACCTTCGCCCAAAACCTCAAATTCTTCTTCAATTACCAAATTGGTTATATGTACCTGAGGTATTTCATGTGGAATTTTGTGGGACGGCAAAACGACATCCAGGGCAACGACGGCAATGTATTGAACGGCAACTGGATTTCGGGCATCAGTTTCATCGACAACGCCCGCCTCGGCGACCAATCGCAATTGCCCGAACCGTTGAAAAACAACAAGGGCAACAACCGTTATTACTTCCTGCCGCTGTTGCTCGGCATACTTGGAATGATTTATATGTACCGCGAAGGCGTCATCGGCAAGAGGTATTTTTGGATTGTAATGATGTTTTTTGTACTGACGGGCATTGCAATTGTAGTCTATCTCAATCAAACGCCATACCAACCCCGCGAGCGCGACTACGCATACGCCGGAAGTTTCTATGCCTTTGCGTTTTACATTGGTTTTGGCGTGGCGTTTCTCTGTCGCCTCATCGACAAATACCTCAATAAAAACGTTGCTGCGGCTGGTGGCGCGTTGGCATTGTGTATGATGGGCGGGCCAATGATACTCGCCGCCGAAAACTGGGACGACCACGACCGCTCGGGACGCTACACGGCGCGTGATTTTGCCAAAAATTACCTCGAATCGTGCGCTCCAAACGCGATATTATTTACCAACGGCGACAACGACACCTNNGACTTCGGACAGAACTACCTGATGACCCTTCAGGAGAAGACCACTGTCGACGGTCATACCACCTATTCCTATCCCATCATCTTCACCAATGGCGACAACGACACCTTCCCGCTCTGGTACGCCCAAGAGGTAGAGGGCATCAGAACAGACATCAGAGTAGTAAATCTTGCCTACATCAATGCCGATTGGTACACCAACCAGATGCGCCGCCGTGCATACGAATCGGCGCCGTTGCCAATCAACATCCCCAAAGAAAAACTCGTGGAAGGCAGCCGCGACGTCTCGTACTTGAAGGAGATTCCGACGATGTTTTTCAACGAAAAATACCTCGGCAACAAGGCGAAATACGAGCAGTATGTTGTAAAAGGCGAAAACGACATCATCACGTTGATTACCAACAGCAACCTGCGCAACGTATTGCCCGCCGACTACGATGCAGTTGTCAACAAACACCAACTCAAAGGTCAGCCGTTGATGATGGCTAAGTTTGTCAACGCATTGTCGTTGAAGTCAAAAGACTACGGCATCAACGAACAGGATCTCTCGATTGTGAAATCAAACATCGACCAACTCATCAAAATAATCTCAGACGAGCCAGTGCCGGTGAAGACCATCGTGGATTTCATAGCCTCCGACGACGACGCCACCAAACTTACGCTCCAAGGCGGCGACATATACGACTTTGCGCCCACCTTCAATTTTTACTTGCCTGTGGACAAGCAGAAGGTAATCGACAACGGAACGGTACCCGCCAAGGATTCTGCCAAAATCGTTGACCGCGTGATTTGGCGTCATCCTGGCAATTATATCCGCAAAGGTCAACTCGCCGTACTCGACATCCTCGCCAACAACAACTGGGAGCGACCGATTTATTTTGCAATCACGGTCGGTCAAGAGGCATACCAGGGATTGGACGGATATTTCAGGCTCGACGGCTTGGCATACCGTTTTCTGCCCATCAAGACTGAATCGTCATCCTACGAAAAAGGCTCCATCAACACCGACATCCTCTACGACGCTTATATGAACAAGTTTGAGTGGGGCGGCGTCAACAATCCGTCGGTATATATCGACGAAAACAACAGTCGAATGTTGATGAACATCAAAAACGGTTTTCTCAGACTTGCCAACGCGCTCAAAGCCGAAAACGACGACAAGAAGGCGGCACAGGTAATCGACAGATGTTACGAAGTGATGCCCTTGGACGTGATTGCACCGAGTTATTACGACATTTTCCTTGCCGACGTGTATTACAGGACCGGCAACAAGGACAAGGCATCAGCCGTACTCACACAATTTGCCGACAACAACGTGCAGGAAATCAAGCACATCGTAAGCCTCACTCCCGAACAAGCCAAAACTCTCGGCGACGATTATATGAGGGCAATTGCGATAGCGCACGAAATCATCCGCACGATGCGAGCCAACAAAGACACCGAAAACGCCCGCCTCTACGCCGGCAAATACGCCGAAACGTTGCAAGCCGTGCCGCTGCTCACCAACACGGCAGGTTACGACATCGAGAGCGAGGATTTTTACAATCTGTTTACAAGGCTCAACGACCAAGAGAAACAGATTATGCAGATATACCTCTATATGCTCACCGACGACTTGCAGTAGGGGTATTTTATAATTATAATTGACAACTATAAACGACAACGCCAATGCAGGACTACATTGTACATCCGCCAGAACTGGTAAGGCATTTTTTCAAGCGTTACACCTGGAAACTCGTGCCGGAGGACGACAACGAGAAGGTCATCTACATCACCATCGACGACGGCCCGATACCAGAGATGACGCCTGGCACACTCGATATGCTCGCCCGTTATGACGCCAAGGCGACATTCTTCTGCGTAGGCGACAATGTGCGCAAATACCCCGACCTATTCGAGCGCATCAAGGCGGAGGGGCACAGCGTTGGCAATCACACCTTCAACCACCTCAACGGCTTGCGTACCAAGGTGGCTGACTACATCGACAATGTGAAAATTGCCGACCCGCTGATTAATTCCAACCTATTCCGCCCGCCGCACGGCAGGATGAAACACCGTCAGACCATCGCGCTCTCGGAGGGCAGGAAGATAATCCTGTGGGACGTGCTATCCAAGGATTACGACACGCGGGTAACGCCTGAGCGTTGTTGGCAGAATGTGGTAGATTACGTGAGCAACGGTTCGATAATCCTCTTCCACGACAACATCAAAGCGACGCCACGTCAACGTTACGCATTGGAAAAGACGTTGCAGCGATATACAGAGGAGGGCTATCAATTCAAGGCGATACCATACAAGCCGCTCGGCGAAGTTGGCAAATGACCTTGGCATTGCGATTAGTATGAATTAATTGGTAAAACAACAAAACATTTGCGATATGAATTCGACGACGACCATAGAAGTGCCAATTGGCAGCGGTGTGGACGCCATCATAGGCCTGCTACTGATAGTGGGCGCAGTGGTGGGGTACAAGCGCGGCATCATTGTGGAGTGCATCAGTTTCTTTGCGGTATTGGTGCTGCTCACCATCTGTGTAAACATCTCCAAGTCGGTGTTCAACCATCTGACTTCCCGCAGCGACGTGCCAGATTTGTTTGCCATCATCCTGATGACGATGTGCTTCATTGCCGGTCTCGTATTTGTGATAAGCAGGGTCAATTTTAAGGTGCAGGTGATGATGCAGAGCACAATACTTGGGCAGTCGGCGCGAATATTGGGCGCGCTATTCGGCGCAATCAAGTTTTATTTCATATCGGCGGTGTTCCTCGTTACGCTTTTCAAGATCGACGAACACGCCAAATTTCTGCCCGACGCCGCCGCCCACTCCCAACTCTCACGCGGCAGCATCACCTTCGTCACCTCAATATTCCCATACTTGAAGCTCGACAACCCGACCCACGCCCCCTTCGCCCCGCCAAACGAGTAGCAAGAAGGAATTTTGTGATTTTTCAGGGCAAAAATGCTGGAATTTTGTGATTTTTCGCCCTAAAAACGTTGGAATTTTGTGATTTTTCGCTAACTTTGAGCCGGAATTTTGTGACAATCAAACATTAATCCATTATGGCACTGCAACTTAGACGAAAAATAGACGAATACCTCGCAGAATGGAAGAAAAATCCCAATCATTTGCCGCTGATTGTAAAGGGCGCACGACAGATCGGGAAGACTTTTTCCATCGAAAATTTTGCGCAACAGTACAAAAGTTTTGTAGAAATCAATTTCGTAACCTCGCCCGAATATAAGACAATTTTTGAACGCGGTTTTTCTGCAAATGAAGTCGTAAAACAGATTTCAATGATTAATCCAGACTTCAAGTTTATAGAAAACGACACTATGATATTTTTTGACGAATTGCAGGCGTGCGCCAACTGCGCTACTTCGCTGAAATTCTTTGCATTGGACAAGAAATACGATGTCATTTGCTCCGGCTCGTTGATGGGCATCAATTATCAGGAGATAGATTCGGTGTCAGTGGGCTACAAAATCGACTATGAAATGTATTCGCTTGACTTTGAGGAGTTTTTGTGGGCAAAAGGCTACAAGGACAATCAGATTGACGACCTCTTTGATAATATGAAACAATTGCAGCCGCTCAGTCAGACGGTAATGGATGTGATGATGCAAAATTTCAGGGAATACATTCTTATTGGCGGTATGCCGCAAGTGGTAAAAATGTTCGTTACCAAAAACAACTTTTCAGGCATATTGGACACGCAGCGGGCGTTGCTCCGCGCATACGGCGAAGACATCACGAAATACGCCTACGGACTCGACAAGGCAAAAGTAAGGAACGTCTATGAAAGCATCCCGGCATTTTTGGCGAAGGACAACAAAAAATTTCAGATTTCAAAAATAGCCCACGGCGCACGAAACCGCGAGTACATCGGCGTTGTCGATTGGCTCAACGACGCCGGCATCGTCAATATTTGCTACTGCCTCGACCTGCCCGAACTTCCGTACAAAGGCAATTACAACCCGCAAAACTACAAGCTATACTTCCGCGATACAGGTCTCCTGATTGCATCGTTGGACGACGAGGCGCAAGCCGACCTCCGCGCCAACAAGAATTTCAACACTTACAAAGGTGCTGTATATGAAAACATTGTAGCCGATATGCTCACAAAGGCGGGCTATCCGCTCTATTATTACAAAAACGCCAAAGGTACAGTGGAAATGGATTTTTTCGTAAGGGACGCCAACTCAGCCGTCCCCGTGGAAGTAAAAGCCAACGACAATTCCACCCCATCGCTCAACACGTTGATTGACAGCGATAAATACCCCTCCGTAAAATACGGCATCAAACTCTGCCACAAAAACATCGGCTTCAACGGCAAATTCTACACCTTCCCATATTTTTTGACATTTTTGCTGAAACGGTACATGATGTGGAGGATAGAAGGGGGCAAATGATGGGAGAATAAACACAATCGCCACATAAGAATCGGTTATTATCGGTTAAATTCTATCCGTCAAAAAAACGTCAATTTTTCAATGACATTTATAATGTCGCGACCATTATTCTTTTTGCTCATCCCGAAAATATTATTTATCTTTGTCGTCAAAGAAATCCACGTCAAATACAAGCAATTGACGTGCAACAAACAGCAGAAAATTATGATTGAAATAGGATATACCAACACAATGGAAGTATTGAGGATGTCGCCAAACGGGGCGTACCTCAACGGCGAGGATCTTGGCGAAATCCTCCTTCCCAACAAGTTTGTGACGCAGGACGTGAAGCCCGGCGCTACGATAGAAGCCTTCGTCTATCTCGACAGCGAAGACCGCCTTACAGCCACCGTGCAGCGTCCTTACACAGAAATCAACCATTTCGCATACCTCGAATGTGTAGCCGCCGACAGGCTCGGCGCATTCCTGTATTGGGGATTGGACAAGGATTTGCTGGTGCCAAAATCGGAGCAGAAAGACCGTTTTTTTGTCGGCAGGAAATACGTAGTCTATGTATATCTCGACGAGGCGTCGCAGAGGATTGTGGCCTCCCAACGATTGAACAGATTTCTCTCCACGCGCCCGCCAGAGTACGAACCCGGCGACAAGTGCGAAATTTTTGTCGGACAGGAGACCGACCTCGGATTCCGCGTCATCGTTGACGGCAAATACTGGGGAATGATATACAAGAGCGAAATGTTTCGCCCCGTACATTCGGGCGAATACACATACGCCTACGTCAAAAAAATCCGAGAAGACGACCTCCGCATCGACATGATGCTCGAAAAAAGCAGCGTAAAACTCGTGGACGCCACCGAACAGGAGATTTATGACCGCATCCGCGAGCGCGGCGGCTTCCTCGCCCTCAGCGACAAATCGTCCCCGGAGGAAATCTACCGAGAATTTGGAATCTCCAAAAAAATCTTCAAAAAAGCCATCGGCGGCCTCTACAAGGCACGTGTAATCAGCATCACCGACGACGGAATCAAATTAGCATAAATCACTGTATGACGCCGCCTTACGGCGGCTTTTTTATAAACGAAAATTACCGTCAATTTAACAAAAATTACCGTCAATTTGTTAGGGAGTCGCTACGCGAGAAATACTACAAATCTTTACAAATAAAACAAAAAAATTTGAGTGATTTGTATAAATTTGTAAGATTTCTGCCCGACAGGGCACTAAATAATTGACGAAAAATTCACGGTAATTTTCGTTCAAAAAAAGAACGCCGCAAGGCGTTCCCCCAAAAAACGAAATTTATGGATACGAAACAGATAGCCTCGATATTACAGGCAAAAAATATTTACGGAAATTCGGAATCATCAGTCGAGCGGATAATCATCAGGGCGGCGACGGCGGCGGCGTTGCCCGATTCGATGTACTTTGACCTCCGGCGTTTCAAAGACCCCGCCAACCCGATTGAACGGATGTACAAGATGGGCGTGAGGGTTTTTGTAGTTGTTAATTATGACGACAATATGCAACGCAACTATCCCGACGCCACTTTCATCGTGGTAGAAAACATCAATACAGCCATCAACCTTTACATAAACGCCGTCATAGATGCGTACAAGGGCCGCGTGATAGCCGTGCCGCAGCGTGGGGGCAATTGCTGCCTAAAAGATTGGATGTACACGCTCCTGAGCGCGCAACACACCACTTTTGCCACCACGAGGTACGTAGATGAATTGGATTTCATAGAGAATGTAAGCCACATCGACAACGCATTTGATTATGCAGTATGCGAAATCCCAGAACATTACAATTTTCATTGTATCTCGCACATAGAGCAGCGCGACTCCGTGGCTTGGGACGATGCCGATTTCAATATCGACTACACACTCACCGAGACCAACGCCCGCATACAACTCACCGGGCGAGGCAAGGACATTTCGGTAACAATACCATATTGCGACCGCATACACGCCGAGGACGCGGCGCATTGCCTCTGTTATCTTGTGAAAGAAGGCCTCTACAAAAGCGAAATCCACAACAAGATTTTTGAGACATTGGCCATACCCGACAGCCAGATAAAGATGCGCGACGCCGACCTGAACATCGGCATAATATCCTGTTTTTCTACCGTCAACAACATCTACTCAATATCCAAGACATTCGACTTCCTGGCGCGTCAGCATCAGTTTGAACAGCGCGCGGCGGTCATCATCAACCCCGAAATGGAAAACTTCACCAAGTCGGAATTTTTTGCGCAACTATTTTTCCTCGCCAAAAGCGCGGGCATCAGGAAGATAGTTTTCATCGGATATTTTGAACAGATACCGCACGACGACGACATCCGCATCACCAAATACGACACCGCGCAGGACTACATCGACAATTTTGATTATGACACCCACCGTGGCTGCGGCATCATTTTCAAGGGCAGAAAGTACGATGACTTCGCCGATGTATTCGATTTTTTCAATGTCGGCAACCATGACACAATCCTCGAAGTGAGCCTCACCGCCCTGAAACACAATCTCAATTATTACCGCTCGCTCCTCGCACCCAAGACCAAGATGATAGCGATGGTAAAGGCCAATTGCTACGGCGCGGGTTCGTATCAACTCTGCAACACCCTCCAAAACAACGCCGTGGATTACCTCTGCGTGGCGTTTGCAGAAGAAGGCATTGCATTGAGGCTCAGGAATATAACATTGCCAATAATGGTGATGAACTACGACGGTCGCAATTACAAACAGTTGGCGAATTACAGGCTCGAACCCGTCCTATTTTCCACGGAGCGCACCCGCAAATTCATCGAGATACTCCGCGCACGTGGCATCCGCAATTATCCCGTGCACATCAAACTCGATACAGGCATGCACCGTTCGGGCTTCATGGCTGACGAATTGGAAGAATTTTGCGAACTTGTCAACAACAGCGGCGACATCCTCGACCTGAAATCTATGTTTACACATTTTGTAGCGGCAGACGACGAGGCGGAAGACCAATTCTCTGAATTGCAGGAACATCGCTTTATGCAAATGGCTGATACGATATGCCGCCTTACGGGTCGCAATCCCATGCGCCACATTTGCAATTCGGTTGGCATTGAGCGACTTACACAATACCAACACGATATGGTGCGCCTTGGCATCGGACTCTACGGCGTGGCATACGAGGCTACCGACAAACTCATGGGCATCTCCAAATGGAAGACCAACATCGTACAAATCAAGCACATAGACGTACCTGAAACTGTTGGCTACAACCGTCGCGGCCGCATCACACAGCCTTCGCGCATTGCACTGATTCCAGTAGGATACGCCGACGGACTGAACCGCAAATTTGGCAACGGCAATCTTTTTGTGGAAGTCAACGGCCGCCGCGCCCCCATCATCGGCAACATCTGCATGGACATGTGCATGGTCAACATCACCGGCATCGACTGCCGCGTCGGCGACGAAGTCATCATCTTTGGCTCCAACACCAAGTTGATAGAAATGTCGCAGGCCATCGGCACAATACCGTATGAGATTTTGACGGGAATTGCGCAAAGAGTCAAGCGTGTGTATGTGGAATAAAATTGACGCATCTCGTTGCGAGGCATAATATGATGAAACGTTTGTTTGGCATATTGACGATTGTATTATTGACCCTGCGCCCCGCATACGCGCAGGGAGAGGGGGATTATGTGTCAGTAACAATCCTTGGCGACCGTTGCAATATCAATGGAACCCATTTTGACGTGCGAATCAAAAATCTTGGCAGCGACGAAATCACCATTACAAAATATGAAATCTGCAAGATGTTTTACCACCTTTACGATGATTATAAGGTGGAGACTGAGTTTTCGGAGCCGATGGTTGCACACAATGTCAATCTGAAAATTCCTCCCGCACAGTCAATTGACAAGCCAATTGACCTCGAAATTTTTAGTGTCCGTAGTTACAGCAACAAGTGGTATCACTATTTTAGGATTTATTACCATGCCTCCAACGGTATCGAAAAAACGGCTGGCAACTTTTTTATGACCTCGCCGATGTATGTATGCGAGATTGATGGCAAAGAGTCGGTTATGATAGAAGAACCGTATAATTTTTGCTGTTCTGCGGAAGAGTATGGACACATGGCGCGGCATAGCGATTCGCTGTCGATTGATTATGCAGCCAGGATGTGGAAAGTGATGCTGCGACACACCGGCAACGACATTTGGCATCCCGACACAATATGGAACAAATTGAAAGGAAGTTTCAAAATGCAAGGCAAAGCGCAAAAGGATTTGTTTTTGGAATACTTAAACAAGTACCAATCGACACACGACGAAAAAAATTGAGGTTTCCACGAAAAAACGTTACCTTTGCCTCATCAACATAATTAAAGCAACAGTGAAAACATCATTCATATTAATAATGGCATTGACATTGGCATCTTGCGGCGGGGCTACATACGAGGAGACGCGTTCGAGGCAGTCGTCGTCTCAAAAAAATGAAGCCACCGCCACCAAAAACGAACAGCCCGCCGCTCCCAAAGCGGAAAAGCCCGCCGCCCTTACCGCCAACAATTGGACATCGGGGCGCGTGGTGTCGCAGGCCGAAATAGACATTACGGGCATCGACAATTGTTTTGTATCCTCAGAAATCCCCGACGCAATTTTTGCAAAGATGCAGGGCAAGAGTTGGCCCGACAACTGCACCCTCCAACGCTCCGACCTTCGTTATCTGCGCCTACTGCATTGCAACGCAGAGGGCAAGCCGCAGATGGGCGAATTGGTGACCAACCAAAAAATCGCAGACAAGGTATTAAAGATTTTCCGCGAACTTTATGACCACCATTACCGCATCGAAAAAATGCACCTCATCGACGATTACGATGGCAACGACGACGCATCTATGGCAGACAACAATACCTCGTGCTTCAACTACCGCTGCGTCCCCGGCACAAAAAACATTTCAAAACACAGTTACGGCCTTGCCATAGACATCAACCCGCTCTACAATCCATACATCCCAATCCGCAACGGCAAGCCATTCGTAATGCCGCCAAACGGCGAACCATACGCCTTCCACCGCGACACGGCGCAATTCCAATACAAAATAGACCGTGAAGACCTCGCATACCAACTATTCCGTAAAGCGGGCTTCAACTGGGGCGGCTCATGGTCGAGGAGCAAGGACTATCAACATTTTCAGTGGGCGGAATAATTTTTTTGATAATTATTTTGTAGATTGGAAAAATATAGATACTTTTATGCTGCTTAAAAAAAACAAAAACTAAGAATATGAAAAGACAAATTATAGCGTTGGCATCCGCAGCAATGCTATTGTGCGGCTGCAATTCAGATATAAAAGTATCGCCGGGGCAGGCTTATTTTGCATCGTTCACCTACACGGGCAACGACCCGATTTTCAACCCCCAAAACCTTGGCAACGGCGAAATATTCAACCCCATCCTGCAAGGGGCATACAGCGACGCCACCATCTGCCGCAAGGGCAACGACTATTACATGGTAACAGCCAACTACGCCTTCTTTCCCGGACTGCCAGTGCTCCACAGCACCGACCTGGTCAACTGGGAGCAGATATGCTACGCATTCCCGACGGAGGAGTACCTGTTTAACAAGTCGCTGCGCGCGGAGCAAGGATTGTATCCATCCACAATCCGATACAACAAATACGACGACACATTCTACATCACCGGCACGCTCGTAGGCGGCGGCGGGCATTTCATCACAAAGGCAAAGGACCCCGCAGGCCCGTGGAGCATCCCAAAGTGGATCAACGCGTTTGGCGGCGTACATCCTTCTCTATTATTTGACGACGACGGCAAGGCATACATCATCAACCAAGGCGACCCCAACTACGAACCTCCATACTTAGATTGCAAGGCTATATGGTGCCAGGAATTAGACACCAAGGAAATGACACCGATAGGCGACCGCCGCATAATCATGATAGGCGGCGACAATATCGAAAAAAAACCTGTATGGCTCGAATCGCCCCAACTTTACCACATCGGCGAATATTACTACCTCCTCGCCTCAGAAGGCGGCGGACTTGGCAACGGTTTTGCAACGTGCGCATACCGCTCCACCAACATCTGGGGGCCATACGAGCATTACAGCCAAAACCCAATACTCACACAGCGCAGGCTTACCCCCGGCCGCGAAAATGCGGTAACCAACACCGGACGTGTTGATATGGTGGAGGCTCACGACGGCAATTGGTATGCAGTGTTTCAAGGCGTCAGGCCATACTCCCCAAACAACGACTTCAACCAAGGTCGCGAGACTTTCATGATGAAAGTAACATGGGACAATGGCTGGCCATACGTGATTCGCAACGGTCAAACCATACCCAACAAGATAACCGCTCCCCTTGGCGCAAAATACAAGAAAGACACGGCGGCATTTGCGCATTACATACCGCACGGCAACTTCACTTACACAGAATACTTTGAATCCGACACCCTCCCGCTGCAATGGGAGATATTGCGCACCCCCTCTGGCGTATCAATCGTACCCAACGGAGAACGGGGACTTGTATTGCCTTTGGAAATCAACAACATACGCTCGCAGTGCCACGCCGGCTTCGTAGGATTGAGGCAGATGCACAATGTATTCACCATCAATACCGAAATGCATTTCATGCCTCAGACACCCACAGAATTTGCTGGACTTGCAATGTTTCTCTCCGACGACAACAACTACGAATTTGGCATCGGATACAAAGAAGACGACTGCATGCTCATCCTGCAAAAGGCAATAAAAGACGATTCGGGCATATCAAAGGCAGAAATCAAATCGCAACGTTTGCCAGACGATTTCATAGGACGCATCTACCTCAAAGTGGAACGCGCCGACGATGGTTTTGTATTCTCATACAAGACCACACCCGAAGAAGAATACACCGTATTTGCCGACAAGGTGGAGGTGGAATATCTCTCGCTCGGCAGACGCAACATATTCTACGGAACTATATTGGGTCTATACGCATCACAAGAAGAATAACAATTCACACAAACACTTAAAATTCTATCATCTACACTACTAACACAATGACAAAATTTCGTTGGATTATCTGTTCGCTGCTATTTGTGGCGACAACGGTCAACTACCTCGACCGGCAGGTATTGTCACTCACGTGGAAGGACTTCATTGCTCTTGACTTCCACTGGAACGACAACGACTATGGCAACATAACAGCCATATTCTCAATCTTTTACGCGGTGATTTCGCTATTTGCGGGCAAATTCATCGACTGGATGGGCACAAAGAAGGGCTACATCTGGGCTATCGTGATTTGGTCGGTGGGCGCGTGCCTTCACGCGGCGTGCGGCGTGGTAACAATGTCGCTCGCTGGCATCGAAAATATCGACGCCCTCCGCGCAGTGCAAAAAGGCTCTGAAATTGCATTGACGGTATCCACAATCAGTGTATGGCTGTTCCTCGGCTGCCGCATAATCCTTGCGACCGGCGAGGCGGGCAACTTCCCGGCGGCTATCAAAGTTACCGCCGAATATTTCCCCAAGAAAGACCGCGCATACGCAACGTCCATCTTCAACGCGGGCGCATCCGTAGGCGCACTTGCCGCACCGCTCACAATCCCGCTACTTGCCAAACACATGGGTTGGGAGATGGCGTTCATCATCATCGGTTCGATAGGCTTCCTGTGGGCTGGCGCGTGGCTGTGGCTCTATACGCCGCCTGCCAAGAGCAAGTATGTAAACGAAGAAGAACTCGCCTACATCGAATCCGACAAGGCTGCCGAATCCGAGGCAAAGGCTTCCGATGCCAAGGCTGACAACGACGGTCCAAAATTCTCGATCCTCGACTGTTTCAAATACCGCCAGACATGGGCGTTCATCGTCGGCAAATTTATGACCGACGGCGTGTGGTGGTTTTTCCTGTTCTGGGCGCCGGCATACTTCTCCGAACTCGGGCATCCCTCCACATCCACGACGGGACAGTTGTTGATTTTCATACTCTACGCTATCGTTACGGCAGTATCGATTGTGGGCGGCTACTTGCCCAAAATCTTCGTCGAAAAACTCGGCATGAACCCCTACGCAGGACGTATGAGGGCAATGTTGATATTTGCATTCCTGCCGATATTCGCGATGTTTGCACAACCCTTGGCATCGTCGTCGGTATGGTGGCCCTGCATCATCATCGGTCTCGCCGGCGCAGGTCATCAGGCTTGGTCAGCTAACCTCTACTCCACCATCGGCGATATGTTCCCGAAATCCGCAATCGCAACCATCACCGGCATCGGCACATTGTTTGGCGGACTTTGCTCATTCGCAATCAACAAATTCTCCGGCAAACTATTCACCCATGCTGAAGAATTGGGAGAAGGCTTCACCTTCTTCGGCGTTACCGGCAAACCTGGCGCATACATGATTGTGTTCTGTTATTGCGCTGTGGCTTACCTGATTGCGTGGATTATAATGAAAACATTAGTACCAAAATACAAACCGATTGTTAATGCATAAATTTAATGCATAATGCATAATTCATAATGCATAATTGGGCGTCCGCCGGATGGCAATTATGAATTATGCATTATGAATTATGCATTGTAAAAATAATATCAAATGAAAACTTTTATCACCAACGACTTTCTATTGAGGACGGACGCCGCGCGCGAATTGTACCACAATTACGCCGAAGGCCTCCCTATCATCGACTATCACTGCCACCTGATTCCGCAGCAAATTGCCGAAAATAAGAAGTTCGACAATATCACTCAGGTTTGGCTCTACGGCGACCATTACAAATGGCGTGCAATGCGTGCCAACGGCATCAATGAGCGTTTCATCACCGGCAACGGCTCCGACCGCGAAAAATTTCAGGCTTGGGCGCAGACCGTTCCCAATGCCGTGCGCAACCCGCTCTACCATTGGACGCATTTGGAATTGCTGCGTTATTTTGGCATTGACGACCTGCTCAATCCCGATTCCGCCGAAGACATCTACAACCGCACCGCCGAACTCCTCCAGCAAGACGACTACCGCGTATGGGGTCTCTTGAAAAAGATGAACGTGGAGACTGTCTGCACCACCGACGACCCCGTGGATTCGCTCGAATATCACATCAAACTGAAGGACAGCGAATGTCCGTTTAAGGTGCTTCCGGCGTGGCGTCCCGACAAGGCTATGAACGCCCGCGACCCAAAGAAATACAACGACTACATCGACCGCCTCGCCGCCGCCGCCGATATGGACATCAATAGTTTCGACGCATTGTTTGACGCATTGGACAAGCGCATCGAATTTTTCCACAGCGTGGGTTGCCGTGTGGCTGATTTTGGTCTTGATTACCTGTACAGCACACCGTGTAGCGATGCCGACGCCAAGAAACTCTTCCTCAAAGTGCGCTCCGGCAAGGCGTTGGAGGGTATGGAACTGCCCAAATTCCAATCCGCAGTGCTCTATCGTTTTGCATTGCAGGTCAATAGGATGGGCTGGGTTCAGCAATTCCACGTCGGTCCCGTCCGCGACAACAACAGCCGTCTCCTCGGTTCTCTTGGTCCCGACACTGGTTTTGATTCCATCGGCGACTTCCAGCAAGCCAAGCCGATGAGCCGTTTCCTCAACCGTCTCGACTCCACCAACCAACTTGCAAAAACCATCCTCTACAACATCAACCCCGCCGACAACGAGGTGTTTGCCACGATGATTGCCAACTTCCAAGACGGCAGCGTGGCGGGCAAGATGCAATGGGGCTCGGCATGGTGGTTTCTCGACCAAAAGGACGGCATCGAGAAGCAACTCAACTGCCTGAGCAACCACGGACTCCTGAGCCAAATGGTTGGTATGCTGACAGATAGCCGCAGCTTCCTCTCCTACCCCCGCCACGAATACTTCCGCCGCGTACTCTGCAACCTTTTTGGCACAGACATCACCAACGGCGAACTCCCGGCAGATATGGATCTCATCGGCGGCATCGTGAAGAATATTTCGTACTACAATGCGAAGAGGTATTTTGGATTGTAATTGGAATGGACGAAAAAATTCAAATACTCTATATGCAAATGCGAATGGTGCGGATTTGGCGGCGTTTTTAGACGCCAAATCCCGCTTTTGGTGGGACGGCCCAGAGTCTGTGAAGGATTTTTATAGGGAAGAAGTGAAAAGGAGAGGATGATTTTCATCTTGTTACGAAAATTTGCACAGGAAACAA
>DGIK01000210.1:32617-105425 GCA_002393195.1 Bacteroidales bacterium UBA3824
TTGTTTCCTGTGCAAATTTTCGTAATTTTGTGCCAAAACGATAACGAGAATGAAACCAAATCCACTAATACAGATACGGAATGTCCCTGTTTCCGTCGGTGTGCTACAAAACTTGTACAAGGATTTGAAGGCACCTGAGGAAAAAATCAGGGCATTGGAGAAAGACGGTCAGTTGATACGTCTCAAACGTGGATTGTATGTTGTTAATAGTCAGTTGAGCGGTATAGAAACAAGCTATGCGTTGTGTGCCAATCACATATATGGACCGTCGTATTTGTCGCTGCATTGGGCGTTGCGTCATTACGGATTGATACCCGAAAGGGTTTTTACGCTGACGAGTGTTACCACAAAGCGGTCGAGGGTGTTTCAGAACGATTTGGGACGTTTTTCGTATTATCAGACTGTGCCAGAATATTTTTCCATCGGCATCACGCATTGTAACGAACACGGCGTATGTTATCTTTTGGCGACACCCGAAAAGGCATTATGCGATATGATTTTGTATGACAACTATCTTCCTGACCGCTCCGTAACCGCCCTCGAAACGTATTTGGAGGATGATTTGCGCTTTGACACCGACGCGCTGCGAGATTTTGATGCAAAAATAATCGAGCAATGCGCCGCACAAGGTCGCAAAAAGGAAATATTGAATAATTTGGTAAAAATAATAAAGCAATGACAATATATGAAGAAATGATAGCGAATCATTCTGTAAATCAAAATCCTAACGCCGAACAGGAAACAATGCAGATAATTGCGCTTGTAGGATTGCACAGGGGCGGATTTTTCCAACACGCTGCATTTTACGGTGGCACTTGTCTGAGAATATTCCACGGGTTGGGAAGATTTTCAGAGGATATGGATTTTTCGCTGACAACTAAAAACAGCGGCATCCACATTGAGAATTTTTTTGATTCTGTCAAAGAAGAATTTCGGCTTGCGAGCAAGGACGTGGAGATTGTCAAAAAGGACAAAAAGACATTTGGGCGTGTGGAGTCGGCGTTTCTCAAAGAGAATACCGAGGTTTACGACATCAAGTTTCAGACAAAGAAATCCATCAAAATCAAAATCGAACTTGACACCGATCCTCCACTTGACTTTGACACAGAAGAACAACTTTTGTTGCGTCCATATTCATTTATGGTAAGATGTTTCACGCTGCCTTGTCTTTATGCGGGCAAAATGCACGCCCTTGTTTTCCGCAATTGGAAACGCCGTGTCAAAGGTCGCGATTGGTATGATTTTGAGTGGTATGTCCGCCATAATATACCGCTCGATTTCAGACATTTACAAGCGCGCATCCGAGAATTTGACGGCAAGAATATGGACAAAAATGATTTCTTAAAACTCCTGAAAGAAAAACTTTCCACCACCGACATCAATTCCGTAAAACAAGATGTCGCCGCCTTCGTGTTCAACCCCGCCGAATTGGATATTTGGAGCAACGATTATTTTGTAAAGTTGGCGGAGAAGATTGTGTGGGGATAAAAAAAACGGTTACGAAACCGCAGTGCATCAGACGTTTTGCCCGAATTTATGCAGTCGCGGACTGCGGCGTTGCTTTTGGACGCCAAGTCCCGCTTTTGGTGGGACGGTCCAGCGGCTGTGAAGGATTTTTATAGGGAGGAGGTGAAAAGGAGAGGGTATATTTGTCATAATAGAAAGTCTGTCTAAAAAATTAGAAATTTTATTTTTTAGACAGCCCCCATCCAATTATTGCTCTCACTCACTAAAAGACTTTGTTTTGTCGAAGATTTTTCGGATGTTGAGTTCTACGGACAAGTCTTTTGTGTATTTGCCCGACAGCAAGTCTTTTTCCACTTCCTCGTAATTGCCACACACCGTAATATCAACGCGATTCATATCAAATAGCCTTTTAATTGGCTTCATAAGTTCTATTGCGCCCAAATCTATTGCACTGCTAACAATAAACGCTACCACAACACCGTCCAGGTATTGCAACGGGTTCTCCAATGAGATGGCATATTCCAATAGTCCGCGCATAATGCCAATAGCCTTGTCTCGCCTGTCGCTGTCCATATACGCAATTGCAGCAATACATTCTGAAACAAACACCTTGTTAAAGGTATATAATCCCGGTTCGCGCATATAGAGATTGAGTTTTTCGAGTCCCTCGTCGCTGTCTGCGAGCCTGAATATAGAGGCGGCAAGTATGTCGCTGAGAAAGTCGCCAAAACAATAATCATAAAAATCATTGTTTTGCCTAAGTACTTCAATCACTACATCAAGACTTGTGCTGGGGCTGCCGTATTCGCCAAGCAATATCAGAGAATTGCAGAGTTCGCCATAATTGATGTCTTCGTCCTCGTTTTCGTTGTAAAAACGGTACAAATAATTCATCACAATCTTTTCTAAATCGCCACATAGTGATTCTCTATCCATGGAGGCAATCTCTTTCAATTCATTATCCGAAAGGCCGGCTTGGTTGCTGCGATCCGAAATGATGTCAAACAAACGAGAATTTGTAAGAGACATTTGCGATGGATATATAGGCCGTTGATAGGCGTATTCGGTCTGTGGCTCTTGATGTGCAAATGGACTGTTTGCCAAACGTTCCTGCAATTTTTCGGGAGATAGAGACATTAATTCTCGAAGATTCTTTTCAAAAACATCGTCATCGTACTCTTCATCATCGTCATCGTACTCATCATCGTCTGGTTCGCTGTCCACTTTGACAACACATTTGAAGTTGCCCTTGCCGAGGTTCTTTTCCAACGTAGGGAGAAAACGGTTGAGTTCTAATGTAGAATCTGCGACAAAAAAATATTCGCCATTCTTACCGTAATCGTATGAAATAAGCGGAATGTCGTCGGTGTCCTCTTGCAAGAAATACTGCGTGAGCGCAAAGTCTGGATGCGGTTTGATACCGGCATCCTCCGCAAATTCTATCGCACCGTATATCATATTGTGTGCTTCATCATAACTACATTCTACAAACTCTCCTCTGTCCAAGAAAACCTCCTGAACATCCGACTTGATTACGCGCATTTTGTAGTACGTGTCTTTAACACCAAGACAAAACATATCCACAAGGAATACTGCTACACTTATGTTGCCACCCTTATGTAGTCGAGTAATTATAACATTCTGCATACCGTCCTGTGCCGCATTCTGCGGTGGACGCCAATAGCATTTGCCTATTTCGAGTCCCCTTACCTTCTCCTTAATGTATTGTTTTTCAGACAAGAAAGTTTGAGTTTTCTGTTTTTTCTTTTTTGCCATATTGTTTTATATTTTTAACAGCAAAGATAACAATTTTATATGCAAAAAATAATACTTGCACATAAAAAAGAAAAAACTTATTTTTGCAACGGTAAAATATAAAGATAATCAGTAGCAAACACAATACACGAAAATGAAAAAGACAGTAACTTTTGGCGAGATTATGCTTCGCCTTGCCGCTCCGGGATACGAGCGGTTTTTGCAATCCAACACATTCAACGCAACATTTGGCGGCGGCGAGGCCAACGTGGCTGTAAGCCTTGCCAACTACGGCGTGCCGGTAAGTTTTGTAACACGCCTGCCCGAAAACGACATCGCTAAGGCGTGCGTAAGGGAGTTGCGCGGATTTGGCGTCGATACAAGCGACATCATCTACGGCGGCGACCGCATCGGCATCTATTACCTCGAGACTGGCGCAGTGAGCCGTGCTTCCAAGGTGATTTATGACCGCGCACATTCGTCAGTTTCCGAAATCAAGACAGGTATGATTGATTGGAAAAAAGTATTCGACGGCGCACAGTGGTTCCACTGGACTGGCATCACCCCCGCAATTTCGCAGGGCGCGGCAGACGTTTGCCTCGAAGCCTTGAAAGCCGCATCGGAACTCGGCATCACAATCTCCTGCGACCTCAATTACCGCAAAAACCTCTGGAAATATGGCAAAAAGGCGGACGAGGTAATGCCCGAACTCGTTAAATATTGCGACGTAATCCTTGGCAACGAGGAAGACGCAGAGAAAGCTCTCCTCATCAAACCCGAAGGCGTCAATGTGGAAGGTGGCAAAGTGGTTGCCGAGGCTTATCTCTCGGTATCACAGCAGATTATGAGCCGTTTTCCGAAGGCAAAGAAGGTAATCACCACGCTCCGCAGCTCCATCAACGCCAACCACAACAACTGGGCGGGCGTTCTCTACGACGGCAAGACGCTCTACAAGTCGCCCGAATACCAGATAACCCACATCGTTGACCGCGTAGGCGGCGGCGATTCGTTCATGGGCGGCTTGATATACGGACTGCAGACCTACACCGGCGATGACCAGAAGGCTCTCAACTTCGCCGTTGCAGCATCGTGCCTCAAGCACACCATCTACGGCGACTACAACCGCGTTACCGTAGCCGAAGTCGAGAAATTGATGTCCGGCGACGCAAGCGGCAGAGTTTCGCGTTAATTTTTTTTCACCCAAATCCTCCTCATCACCACCACTTCCGTGCGCCTCGTATGCACATAGATAGTCATTGTGTCGCCGAGGGAGTGGTGGATGATGTTGTAGGTTGCGGTGATTCCAAACGACCATTTGTCATAATTGAGCCAGTACGCACCTTTGAAATGAAACACCGGCGAGAGGTGGATTTTGTCGGAAATGCCCTCCTTGAAAATCGATGTGCTGGCGTTGAGGCCAATCATTCCTGATGCAAAGAGCGTGGAATGTTTGCCAAAAATATAATTGTAGGCATAACCGCCGTTGACACCTATATTGCAAGAGCGGAGGTCGCAACTCTGCTCCTTCAAGAGCAGGCTGTCGGAGCGGATTCTCAAGTAATACAACGCCGCACCAACCGTTGCGCTGCCTTGCGAAACCAATTGACGCTCACCCGCCGTAAACCCCGCCTTGTACGAAAACTCCTCGTTATTGAAGATATATTTGCCCACCATGTCAAACTGCGACACCTTGATGTCGGGATTGTAAGGCAGGTCTTCGAGTATGCTTCCTTTTATACGATAACGGTTTTTGATAGATTCGTAAAAGCCGGTGTATTCCTGAATGTAAATGTCGCCGGCAAAAAACCTGTTGTAGCCGCGCAACTGCATGTCGGTGCTCTTAATACGCTTATAATTGGCGTTGTTGCCGATTTGGGACAATTCCTGACGATAGCAAACGTCAAACGGAAAATACTTGCACCATACACCCACGCCCACGCCCGAGTGTAACGCCGGAATATAACTCAATCCACTGGAACTATTGTGGAATGCAAACTCGTCGTTGTATATGAAAGATTTGAGGGACAATAGGTTGCCGTATTTTTTTACGTAGTTGGGGTTTTGCGCCGTCGTGCGCAGCGCAAACAACATCAACACCATCAACAAACAATTGGCAAGACTAATAAATGTTCTCATTTTTTGCAATTGGTTTCACGACGCAAAATTACAAAAAACGCACGAAACAAACGGATTGTTAATAAAAAATAACATTATCGCCGCTCAAAAAATTAGGCGGGATGAAAAGTATTCCATAAATTTGTACCGTCCGCTACAATTGAAAATGACACAAGAAAAGATTAAGATAATAATTCACAATGCCGTATTTTTAGTTTTGTCGCTTGTATCGATGATGGTATTTCAAATGTGCTACAAATATCATTTTTTCATACAGGAACAAAACCAGATTTTCGTGTATTCTCGACAATACATCGCCGAATATTTCAGCCAAAATTCGTGGCTGACGGGCCTGGCGGGCGATTTTTTGACACAATTTTTTTATTATCTATACGCCGGACCAGCAATTACAGCAATTACAATTTTGCTAATAGCAATCACAAGTTACAAATGTATCGACAAAATATTCGACAATCGTAAGACAAGTTTAATTATCACAATTACAATAGAAATATACTTAACGCTTATTGTATTTGACAATTTGTTTAATATTAATTGCTTATTATCGATATTAGTAGGAGTATTGTCGTATTATATATATACAAAATTGTTCCCAAAAGGAGGATTGCTGTCTGCTGCAATCACAATTGTAATTATATATTACATAGCGGGATTTGCGCAATTGATATTTGCGGCGTTATATACTATTAAATTATTGAAGGACAAAAGATTAAAGGAGTTTTTAGTGATTCCAACAATTGCACTTATAATCCCAATATTTGGACATCGGATTTTTCAAACAACCTACGCCAAAAACCTCTCGTATCCCGGATTGCACTCCCCCACCCTGCCAGATAGTTACGCCGAATTTTCGTATGCCGTAGCTACCGAATATTATTTCAAACATTTCGACAAGGTGGAGCAACTCGCTATGAGTCAGGACACTATGACGGCGCAATCGGGAATTTATTACAATATGATTCAGGCGCAAAAAGACCTACTGCCCGACAAAATCAAAACTCAAAAAATCCCCGAACTCGGCACACTTATCCACATCGACGACAAATCGCCATATGAAGCCATCTTTCTGATGAACGATTTTTATTATTTGATTGGCGATATGGCGATGTCGGAACGTGCGGCAATAATGGCGCAAGTATTCTCACCCAACAATCGCAACATCAAGATGGTCAAGCGGTTGTGCGAAATCAATCTCGTTACCGGCGACACGGCAATCGCGACGAAATACATCAGAATCCTCGAAAAAACTCTCCTCTACAAGGATTGGGCTCTTCGACACAATCCGTATGCGCTCGACCCGAAAGTGGAAAAGGAAATTATTGAAAAACGCAAATTCCTAAACCGCTCACAAAATATCCGCATCAACGACAATTGCCGCGAAATCCTCGTCGAACTCCTTGACAGCAACCCAACAAACACCATCGCCCTCGATTATCTGCTATGCACCGACCTTATTTTGGGACAGTTGCAGACATTCAAGGCTGATTATTACAAATATTGCGTCCAAAACAACCGCCAACGGATGAAACCTCTTTATATCGAAGCTCTTCAAAAATGAAAACATTGTCCAAAATATTCGCCATACTTGTCTTGCTTGGTTTTCTATCCTGCAATTCGCAACCAGAAAACACCAAGCCAATTGACTCATTGCCAAATATTTATCCCGATTACATCGACGTAAGCATCCCGCCCAACATTGCGCCACTCAACTTTTTGGTGAGGGACAGTTGCCTTTCTGTATATGTCTGCGCCTCATACAACGACCTGAAAATCAACGCATCAAGCAGCGGCAATCAAGTTTGTTTTGATATTGACGACTGGAAACGATTGGTGTCTTCCGCAATTGGCAACGACATCAAAATTTCAGTTTTTGAGGAAAAAGAACGCGGCGTTTTTTATCAATACAACGATTTTTGCATCCACGTTTTGAAAGATTCCATCGACCAATACCTCACTTACCGACTTATAGAGCCTGATTATGAGGTATTTTCGCGCATTAAAATCGAGCAACGCTGCATCGAAAATTTTGATACGAAAGACATTTGCAACTACAATATCACCGACAATTCTTGTATGAATTGCCACACTTTTGCGAAAAACGACCCGAATACATCGCTGTTTTACGTGCGGGGCAAAAATGGCGGCGCGATTCTCAATAGGAACGGCGTTTTGCAAAAACTCAACATCAAAAAGGAAGGGATGACCTCGGGGTCGGTCTATGGGCATTTCTCGTTGGACGGCAGATATTTTGTGTTTTCTACCAACGTGATAATTCCGGGATTTCATTCTGAGCCAGGAAAAAGAATGGAAGTATTTGACACAAAATCAGATGTTTATGTCGCTGATTTTGAGACCAATCAAATAATATCGAGTCCACTTTTGTGCGACACTACGCAGGCGGAAACTTTTCCGTGTTTTTCAGCAGACGGCAGAAAAATTTTCTATTGTTCCGCGCCGATTTTAAAGGATAATGTCAACAACATCCAAAACGTCCATTACGATTTGGTGAGCATCGATTTCCAGGATGGCAACATCGGCAATCATACCGATACTATCGTCAAAGCAACCGCCGGCAATAAACCCGTATCTGTCTGTTTGCCAACAGTTTCGCCAGACGGCAAATATTTAATTTATACAGAATCAGAATACGGAACATTCCCGATTTGGCATCGTGAAGCAGAATTGAGAATGATTGATTTGCAGACAATGACAACGGATTCATTAAAATCCGTAAATTCAAGAAACAGTGATACTTACCACACATTTTCGTCCAACTCGCGATGGGTAGTTTTTGCAAGCAAACGCGACGACGGATTGTACGGCAAGCCTTACTTTTTCCACATCGACTCCAACGGCAACACAACAAAACCATTCGCCTTGCCCCAAAAACATCCCGATTTTTACGACAACTGCCTAAAATCGTTCAACATTCCCGAATTGAGCAAAGGCGCAGTGCCGTTTTCAGTGAAGGACGTGGAAAGCGTGTTGAAAACTAAATCCATCAATTTTTAGATTTGTGACAGCAACACGATTAACACCTACACAATCGTCTGTATTTTGTCAACAGGGATGCCAAGTTTCGCCGCAATGTCATCTACCGACAATCCCGCCGAATAGAGCAATTTGATGGAATTGGCAAGTTGCTGATTTGTTTCCTGCAATTGCGAATCCTTTTCTTGCAATTGCGAATCCTTTTCCTGCAACTTCCTGTTGCTTTCTTCAATCATAGAATGTAATGCTTCGTTTTCGTCCGTTACGTATTTAACATTCTAAAAATGAATCGACATCTCGTCCTCGATGGTCATTATATATCGGATTTGCTATCAACTGTGCCATAACGAATTAGTTTTTTTTGTCCGATGCAAAAGTAACGGTTTTGATTCAAAATTCAAAAAAAAATTTGGGCTTAGGATCAGTTTTTCTTTTTCGCTTCCACCTTCGATTTCAACGCCCGAAATGCTCCGTCGGTGAAGATGCCGAGGGCGGACATTATCCTTTCTTTTTCAAAACCCTTTGCCTGTAAGATTTTGTAGAATATTTGGCGCGGATTCAACCCGGGATACTCTTCTTCGATTTGGACTATGAGGCTGAGGTCGAGGGTTTTGTAATATTCTATGAACTTGTCGAAATCGCTTTTTGACCATTGAGACGCACTGCCACCGCCCGAAAAAATATTATCGTACAGAGAGCGACCTTCGCGGTAAATGTCGGCGTAACGGTTTTCAATTTCGGTGATTTTTTTCTGCAACCGGTTGATTTCCTTCATGTTTTCTTCGGTCTTGTCGGCGGCGCGGAGTTCGTCTATTTTGTCCTGAGATTCTTTGAGGATTTGGCGGTTTTGGCTTTGGAGTTTTTCGTGCTTGTGTTTCAAGTATAGAACCAATGTCAACAGCGAGAGTATCACAAAGACCAGACATGAAATGATGATTGTATTGCGCTGACGGCGTTCGGAGAGTTCGAGTTTTTTCAAAACCTCGTCCTCATAATGCTGCTGTGCCGACGAAATCTGAGGGTTGACGCGTTGCGACTGTATGCGTTCTGTTTCCGCAATTCGTTTCTGCATCACAAAAGCCTTCTCCCACAGCCCCTTGGACGCGTATGTTTCGGCGAAAAGTTGGCAAAGTTCGATTTCGTTTTTAAACCAAATGTCGCCAAACGACGATGCTTTTGCAAAATAGTCTTCTGCCTTGCTGATGTCGCCGCGTTTGAGGTATATTTTTGCCAAAATGCGATAAGGATTGCTGTAATCATTTGTTTCAAGCACTTTAAGCATGTATTTTTCAGCAGTAGAGTCATCTTCCATGCAGATAATGTCGGCGTAAGACACGTATATCGGGTTGGTCAATTGAGGATATTCTTCCAAATCCTTTACTAATCTGAATGCCTCTTTTGCGCATAATGCCGCGCTGTCCTCTTGTCCATTAAAGGTGTAAGAATACCGCATACATTCAAGCGAAATCGCTTTTTGATATGGCGTAGCGGCGTTTTCGTTCATCCGACGACAAAATTTTTTGAAAGAATCATAATTTCCAGAATTGCTGCAACACAACGCTGCCGAAAATGCCGACTGAAAACATAACTCGCGTATATTCAGTGATTTGCCTATGTCATACGCTTGGTTTAAGATGTAAACAGCGTCTTCCCATTCGTTGACAGGACGATAATTGTAAGTGACCGTGCCTTTGGCAAACAACGCCCAACCGTGCTTTTCTTCGTCCTCAAACCGCGCGGGCGCATCATATATGAAAGTCGTATCAATCAGCCCGATATATAGACGGCTAATATCAACGACACCGCTCAGCAGTTTGAAATCCGCGCTGTCGTCCTGTGAAATTTTCGCCTTGTCGAGTACAAGTTTTGCGGCTTCATATTCGCCTTTCAATAGGTATGAATACGCAAACTCCAACTCGGGATTGGGTTCTTTTTTCTCACAGCCAAAAATTACAAGTGCAAATAATATGAATATAAATCTAAGTTTCATCGCAGTTTTTTTGTGTTACAAAGGTAGTGCATTAGGCTCAAAACGCAAAAAAAACTTTCTCTACGTGAAAAAATTTTTCGATTGTTATTATTGTTAAACTATTGATTATCAATGCGCACCATAGCGGTAACATTTTCGGATTTGTTACTGTTTTGACGAGCATTGTTTAAGTTAATTTACTGATTGACAGCAATATAATCATAAATTTTCGGTAACACGACGTTTGCAGGTTATGACAACGCACTTTAACTTTGCTTTCGTAAACGTAAAACTCCAAACACACAAAACAATGAGAACATTTATCACAATTGTCATCTTGGTTTTAGCAGCCTTGCGAGTGCAGGCGCAGACCACAATTTCGGGCAGAATCTTCAACGAGCAAAACACGCCCGTTGAGTTTGCCAACGTAGTAATCCTTGCAGCCGATTCATCATTTTTGTACGGCACTATTTCAGACGTTGACGGCAGGTTTTCTATCGCAAAACCGCAGAACGCCGAGTTTGTAAACATCTCGTATATCGGCTACGAGACATTTTACAAGAAACTCTCGGAAGTGGTTGATTTTCAGAGAATCGTACTGACATCTTCCGCACTCGAACTCGACGAAGTAACCATTACCGCCACCGTCCCCAAGACACAACTCAAAGACGGCGCAATGGTAACGACCGTTCAAGGCAGCCTGCTTGCCAAGACGGGCAGCACGACGCGGATGCTCGGCAAAATTCCCGGTCTGAGAACCACCAACGACGGCAACGGAATAGAAGTATTTGGCAAGGGCGCACCAGAAATCTACATCAACAATGTGAAAGTGCGCGACAACAGCGAATTGGAAAACATATCGCCAGAAAACATCAAGAATGTTGAAGTAATCACCTCACCGGGCGCACGATACGCCGCCAATGTTTCGGCAGTGGTAAGGATTACGACTGTGAAACCCGTCGGCGAAGGTTTCGGATTCAATATCAAATCGGCGTTCACACAAAGCAAAGTTGTTGACCTCGACGAAGATCTCAACGTCAATTACCGCAAGGGCGGGCTTGATGTGTTTGCCTTCGGACGATACAGCCTATGGAATCAGGAATGTTACTCGGAAGTGGAGGGGCTCAACAATTCCAACTACAAATGGGAGACTTTCAACACGCTAAATCACAATTATTCAGCTGATTACAATCCATTGGGCAGCGGCATCAATTACCAAATCAACGACCAAAACTATATCGGTGCTAAATACACTTTCGCATTCCGTAGCAAAGAAAATTCCAACGACGCCAACATTCTTAAAGTGATGCGCAGTGGCGAATTGTTTGACAATAATTCGCTTACAACACACGACAAGTTGCTGAAATTCAACGACAATATGCTCAACGTGTATTACAACGGCAGGATTGGCGGTTTTTCGGTGGATTTCAATTCTGACCTTGTGCTCAACAACCATAAAAGCGAAAGCACAAGCCGCGACCTCAGCAACAATTTTGACAATCGCGACATCATCACCGAAAGCGATGTATATGGCAAATTAGCAGCCCAAAAACTCGTCTTGGGACATCAACTGTTAGGCGGACAAATTGATTTTGGTGCGGAAACGTCGTTCACCAACCGCAAAAATGATTACATAAGCCACAGCGTACAATATGTGCCCACTGCAATTAACAAAGCCATTCAGCAAAATGTGGCAGGATTCGTTGAATATCAATATGTTATCAAAGAAAAATATCAGGTAAAAGCCGGTTTGAGATACGAACATATCAATTACGACTATTATACCGACGGCATTTTGGACGAAGACAATTCAAAGGTATATGACGAACTGTTTCCCTCTGCGTCAATTGCCGGAATGGTAGGTCCATTGCAGTTGCAACTCGCTTACACAGAGAAAATTAGACGTCCAAGTTACGGCGAACTCAGCAATTCATCATATTATGTGAGCCGCTACCTCACACAAACAGGCAATCCACTTCTCAAACCTTCAATCAGTCGCGAAGCAGAACTTTCAGCGATGTTTGCATTTGTGATGGCGCAAGTGTCTTTCCGTCAGACCAAAGATGCCATAGTTCAGTACCGCATCGTAAACCCCGAAAATCCTGAATCCGAAATTTTAAACCAAATCAATCTCGACAAACTGCCGCAAATGGGGTTTCAGATTGCAGCGCAACCATCATTCAAGTTTTACAGCCCGATGATTGGATTCCAGATGATGAAACAATGGCTCGACATCGAATCGCAGAACACTACCATTGACCTCGAAAAACCTTTTTGGGCTGTGTTTATGCGAAACGACTTTCGCCTCAAAAACAATTGGAACATAGAATTGAATATTGCTTGCCAAAGCAGTGGCAATTGGGAATATGGCGAAAAGACCAAAGGCTACATTGGTGTTGATTTCTATGTCAACAAATCGTTCTTCAACGATGCACTTACTCTCGAAGCCGGTATTAACGACATATTTTTCAGTCAGAAAAACAATTCAAAACTATATTCACAGTCGGGTTATTTGACTGAATATGGCGAATACGACACCCGCAGTTTTTCAATAACGTTGAAATATCGTTTTAACCCTGCGCAGAGCAAGTACAAAGGCCAAGGCGCCGGTAACGACGAAAAAAATAGGATGTAAAACTAATTCTTCGTCACCACCCTTTCCTCCTTCATCAATCCCTTGCCAACTGCGTGATAATCAATATCAACCTTTTTCGTCGTGAAATCAGGGACATTGAATGAATAGGTCGTGTTTGAATAATATTCCAAGGGGTTTTCTTGCGGAAGGAGGAAGGGTTTGGTGGCTTTGCCGTGGTCGTCAATGCAAGCGAAAAACAGTTGAGAATACAATCCATTTTCACGCCTTGAAACAAACGCAAACCAATGAGAGCCGGTACTCCAATTGTGGGTAGATTCGGTGTCGGGGCTATTGATTTCGTCGAGCGGGCGGGCAGTGCCGGTCTGCAAATCCAGCAACCACAAATCAGCCTCGTGATGCCAAATCGGGAAACAGCCATAATCCGACATCGTGAACATCAGATACTTGCCGTCATACGAGGGCTTGGCAAAAGTGCAACTCTTGTTAATCGCCACGGCATCAAAAACAGTATCAATTTTGCCGGAGAGTTTGCCGTCCATAAAATCAGTTTTGCAAAGATTGTACTGCACTTTTTTGTAATTTTCGGGGATTTCGTAAGCCTTCGACGTGCAAAAATACAGCGTCTTGCCGTCGGGCGAAAACGCAGGATAAGTCTCAAAATTTTCCTTGGTCATCAGACACGAATCCAAAATCAATTCTTTGGTATCGGGACAATAGACAAAGACATCGGATTCCAAATCAAAAACCTCTATAAGTTCCTCTTTAACAACGTGAAACGCTTGGCGCGTAGCGTTGGTGGAATAGGCGCAATATTTGCCCGAGGGATGCCAATAAGGATAAACCATCGAGCCGCCCGTCGTCTGACTTTTGGATTGCAGGATGTCGGTCTTATTGTCGTGATGCACAACCGTGGCACCATTTGCGCCGCGCACGTGAAAAGTGTAACTATCAGGATTGCAAGCGTTTGGAGTATGACAGTTGACACAATTGCCAGGAATCAAAGTATTTTCGATAATCGGAAATTCATCGAAAGTGGTAATCTCCCGCTGATACAATCCCATCTTGCCAAAAACTTCGTACCCAGGAGAAATTCTGCGGTACGTAACGCCCCAATCGTTTAATTCATAATCACTTACCAACATCTCAAACGGCTTGTAACCATACCATTTGCCTTCGATTTTTGCCTTGACATCAAAAGTGAGGACGCCGCCTTTATTGTCTGCCAACAACTGATGCCAATCGTCAATTGGGAAATAAGCATAATCGCCGCCAACGTGCAAATCGCCTGACTTACTGCCCTTTACGCAGACATCAACGGCTTCCGCGCCCTTGACATTGAAATTCATCGGCGCAATATTAACAGGAATCGTAACTCCAATATAATCAGGATAAATCGGCGGCAAATCATTGATAACGCTGACATTTTCGGGCGTTTCGGCACAGGAAACAGTCAACATTATCAACATAAAAAATATATGATATATCGTCTTCATATCTAAATCACCTTTCATTTAAATTGAACAAATATGCATAATACGTCTTCTCAAATTTGGTGTCTTTCACCGATTGAGGGCTGCGGGAATATTGCTGCATAAACTGCTGAAAATCATTCACATTGTCGGTAGTTACCACCGGCGGAATCCCATTGAGATTGCCGTGAGTGTGATAGTAAGCGTAAATCAACGCCTGCTGAAATTGCTTCGGCAGCACGGTATAGCCCGCATTTTTGCAAAGCGGATAGTAATTGATGAATTTTTGTAAATCCTTCTCCAACAAGACATCCGCCATCAGATAATCGCAAGCCAAGCGATTTTTTTCGTTTTGGACGAGCAAGAGTCCGTACATTTGGTCAGACTCGCCTTCGCTAAAAAGAAAATCTTTTTGATAACGATTTTTGTCGATTGCCGCCCAAAATTTGTTTTCAGTAAACTTGTTTTTGTCTCCCAAATTTGACAAAGCGTTTTGAGCAAAATCTCTGTAAAACAATGTATTAGAAAGCATATTCAAATATTTGCGAGCCACTTCGTAATCCTCGTTCAAGATGTTGAGTTCCGCCAAGCGTTTGGTGATGCGACCGCTTTTTCGGTAATTTGGAATTGCCTCCTGAGCCTCAAAATAATAGCGCAACGCGGTGTTCACCATTCCAAGGCGCAGGTAAATTTCCGCCGACGAGAGCGGCAGGAAAAAGTCGCGCACAAAATTTGGCATCAGCCCTTGTTTCCCATTTTGAGGATAATCAAACATCTTGTCGCCAAGCACGCCCTTTTCCGCAAGCGCAAGATTGATGCACGAAACATTTTGCGGCAAGAGCAGCGGCTTATTTTCTGACATTGCAATTATCTTGTCCCAATTGCCAACCCTCACCAAATAATCGTATTCGAGCGCGGTGTAATGGACGACATCGAACCCCGCCGCCGCATAAAAACCACCGCCAACCAAACAGCAAATTGCAATCAGAATTGGCGAATATTTTATCGGTTTATAATTGATGATTCCTATAACGCCAATCATCAACATTATGACAATCTGCATAAACGGAATTTCGGTTGGGAACCTGAAATAATTGACGCCCAAAAAGAATCTGTACAATTGGTAACTCGATAATTTATAGCATATTACAGCCGTAAAAACCGAACACAAAACCGACGCAACGGAATTGATAATGCTATTTTTTTGTCTGAAATTATAACCAATAACGAACAAAACCGACGCAAAAGCCATCGCGCCAAACAGATAATAAAACAACGCCACGCCCGCAGTGCTGTACGCCATTTTTACGACATTATTTCTGATGTTGACATACCCCAAATTGAACCCCAACGACGCCAACACCGCCACCACAAACGACAGCAAAACGCTCTCATTGCCCATATAGTGCCACACAAAAATCACCGGCACAAAACTCAAAATATATGCGACATCCTTATCCCCCAATCTTTTTATCAATTGATATGCAATCAACTGAATACCAAGCAACAACGCCGCCACTATCAACGCGCCAAACAGCGGATAATAATAAAATTGCACCAAAAATTCGCTCACATAATCCGCCAATCCGCCGGGCAGCGACATCCGCTCCATAAAATAACTTTTGGTGAACAAAAACATTTGGAATTGCTCGTGGTACGAAAACGCGCAAGCATACCCAAACCTCCAAAAGAGGAACGCCGCCGCAAAAAATATTGCGGAAAATATATGTTTCCAATATTTCTTTGCCATAATCTATTTTCCTTTTGGAACTCGCTGAATGAGAAAGTCATACAGAGTTCCCGATTTTAAATTTTGCGCCATCTGTCGGGTGCGGTCGTTGAATTTGGCGATTATAGCGTCGATGTTTGCCTTTGCCGCTGCCGCGCTTGCGGAATCGCCGTCGTTCAAAAAATTTACGTATTCCTTCCTTAAACGAGTGATGTCGCTGTTGCGCTGCATCAACAATTCTTTCCACACCTGCAACGAGTCGTTTTGCGGAGTGCCGCCGCCGCTGCTCTCTACATCAATTGAAACTTTTATGTTGCCCGGTTCTGTTACAACCAACAGATTTTCAGTATTATAACGGTAATGATAATCGACCCTGATGTCCGCCAAAAATTCCTGGTCGCGCTCAAATTGGAAACGATTGTTTTGTATGACAACAGAATCCACGCCGAGGCTGTCCTCATAAAAAACCGGCACCAAGAAAATCCTCTTGCCATTCAGATTGCTGTCGCTTACAGTGCCTTCTATCAGGCATTTGCGATTGTTGCACGCTGCCAAAGCAAGCGTCAGGAGCATTATTAAAAATACAAATCTTCTCATTTTTTCAATTTTATGGTTAATCTTTTGTCCGACATCAAGTCGTTGTAAATTTTTCTATAATCAATATCTATATTTTTTGACGTAAAGTCTGGCGCATTGTACGAATACAACGATTCGTCATACGATTTTTTCGGATTTTTTTGGGGCAGGAGCAACGGCTTGCTAAACCGTCCGTCGTCGCCCAACATAGTGAAATACAGGCAGGCATACAATCCGTCCATCCTCTTGCTCGCAAAAAGCATCCACCTACTGTTTGCGCTCCAATTGTGGAAAGCGTCGGAATCCGTGGAATTGATTTCGTCGATTTTTCTAATCGAATCGTTTCGCAAATCCATTATGTATAATTCTGATTCACTACGATTTACGGGATTTGTACCATAATCACAAACACAAAAAACAATGTAATTGCCGTCGTAAGATGGACGCGGCAAGCAAATGCTCTTGTTCCATTTTTGCGCATTGATAATGGTATCCACCTTGTCGCCCAAACGTCCAGTTTCCGCGTCAAAATCTATGCTGCAAAGGCTGTATTTTCGCTTGTCGTACTCCGCCGGGACGGGATAATTGTAGGTTAAACAAAAATAAATTTTCGTGCCGTCAGCCGAGAAAAATGGAGTTGTAGCTATCGAATCATTTTGCAACAATGGCGATGTAATCAATTGATTGTCTTCAACATCCAAAACCACAATATCAGAAACATCGTCGTAAGGTTCTATGAGTTGATGATTGCCGGTATAAAAACATTGCAAAACCTTGGTCTGCGAAAACGCGCAATATTTGCCGCCGAAGTGCCAACTTCCGTAAGTAAGACTTGCATTTTGACCTTCGGCTTTCGCATTGAAAATCAAATCTTTGCCGCCGGTATGGATGACAGTTGCGCCGTGCTTGCCGCGAATATGGACGTAATATTGGTCGGGATTTGTGCGGTTTGGCGTATGACAATTGAGGCACTGACCGCCCAAACCACGGCTTTCGAGCAGCGGAATTTCGTCAAAATTGGACAAATTTCGTTGGTAAACACCAATCAAACTAAACGTCTGATAACCCGGCGCAATCTTTCGGTACGTAACGCCGTATTCATCTAAATTATAATTGCTTACATTAATCTTGAACGGCGAATATTCCTTCCATCTGTCGGCGGTCTTGGTGAAAACTTTTACGGTAATGCTTTTGCCAATATTTTTGGATGTCAATTGATGCCAATCATCAACATCAAAATCCGCATAACTGCCTGACGCAGAGATTTTATCGCCCGATTCGCCAACCGCCTCCACATAGACGCAATCCGACGAATCATTTACATAAAAATTGAGCGGCGCAATCTCTTTGGGTATCGTAACATCCTTATAATCAGGGAAAATATCAGGCAAATCATCTACGTGCACTGCATTTTCGGGCATTTGCGAACACGCAGCACATATCAGAGCAACAATTATATGTAAAAAAAACTTTCTCATTTGTCGATATTACAAAAGTAATACGTCCAATAATTATAACCAAATTTATTTTGCGAATAATCATCGCGTCCGCCGTTCAAAATCACCGACCAAGCCTGTTGATACGATTTGGGCATATTGTTGGTGGGTTCGTGAAGCCCACGATAAAAAGCGGCAAACATCTGCAAATCCCTGTTCAACAAAACCGCCGCATAAAAATATTGCCGCGCCAAATTGTTAGCCCGGTTTTCGATGTAAAGTTTGCCAAGCATTTTAGCCAATTCGGGATAGTAAAAAATAAAATTTTCCTGGAATCGCTGCTGCCTCAATGTCAGGTACAACGGGTCCAATTCTTCGTCGTTTTGGATACGTTGCAGGTTTTGATTAGCCCAATCCGAATAAAACCAACTGTGCGACAATATCAACAGATAATGCCGCGCCGCCTCGTACTTTTTGTCAACAATCAGACATTCAGCCATCCGTTTGAGCAGACGCCCACTTTTGCGATTGTTCATAATGGATTCTTGGGTGTCGAAGGCAAATTGCAACGCCGTATTAATCATTCCCAAATTGAAATACGCCTCCATCGCGGGCAGGCACGACATATTGTCGAGCGCGGCGTCCGAGAGCAGCCCCGCACATCCATCTTGCTGATAATCAAACATTCGCTCCGCCAAAAGTCCCTTCTGCGCAAGCGACAAGTTGATGCAAACTCGCTCAAAATCTGTTTCGGGTTGATGGTTTTGGCTTTTGTGGATTATATTGTTGTAACACCTGTGCCTCAGCAGATAATCATAATTGATGAGCCTGAATTTCAATTGGTCGTAGGTGATATTTACCAGCAACAACGACGCCCCAATCAGCGAATATTGCGCAGCGTACAATGCCAATTTGTTGCCGAAATTAATCTTGATTTTGCCCGAAATCATTATCAATATCAATGTAAAAATCGGGATAAAAAACATCATAAAATGATAATGCCCCGGTATTCTGTAATAATTGATGCCAAGCAAAACCTGATACAACGGATATTGATGCGGCATTATGTATGTAAAGCAAAAAGCTGACACAATGTAAATGACAGGCACGACGGCGAGCAAGATGTATTGTTTTTTCTTAATCAAATGATACGCAACATACAGAAAATTGACCATACACATTGCGCCCACGAGCCAATAAAATAGCGGCAAGAGAATCAACGATAATTTAGTATTGATGTCAAACAATTTAATGTATAAAAGAACAAAAAGCATTGCAACCATAAATGAAAAAAGTAGATTCTCGTTGCCACTATACAACAATAATAAAATTGAAGGAATAAATGACAGGAAATAAAGGTTGTTATTTTTATCTTTGAAATTGTTGTAGGTCAATAATTGAATGGCGCACAACGCGGCGGCATAAATCCACGCGCCGTATGCCGGCACATAAAACAATTGCACCAAAAATTCGCTCAAATAATCCACCAATCCGCCGCAAGTGCCAATCCTCTCCGCGAAATACTCCGCCGTAAAGAGAAACAGTTGGTTTTGCTCGTGATAATTCATCAACCCCGGATACACGAAGTTGAGGATTGTAAATACCAACAATCCAAATGCAGAGGTGGATATGAGTTTGAGTTTCATATTTGTTACAATTGCCGTTAATTATTGTTTTTGCAAAAATACGAAAAAAACTCTCTTTCGGAAACTCAGTTCTGAAAGAGAGTTACTTTACACTACTTATGAGAAGACTACTAAAAAAAACTACTCTTATTTTGCTTTGAATGCCCACCAGGTGCACTCGCCCCAAGAGCCAGTGCCGTCCTTGGCATAGACTAACTGCAACCTCTTGTCGGAGAGAAACGCAATCTCAAATGTGGTCGGCATAAAGCCGCCGCCGTTGATCATAAACGGCCAGAGAAGTGCGCCTTCCGATGTGTTGAGGTAGCCAAACTCAGAGCCGATGTTGTTGGCCTTGCCGTCCACCGAGAATGTGCCGGTATTGAGCAACTTGCCGCTTGCATCGTACTTCAAAAGTTGATTCTTGTTGAACACCAAGTAGGCTCCGGCTTCTTCCTCGCCAGTGAGGACGCCGGTATTGGAGTGCTTCAACTGACCAGAGAAGCCGTCGTTGGGACAGCCCCACCATTGTCCGTTGATCGAATTGCCATCGAATGCGCCAGCCTGATAGCCAGCGTTGCCCCAGCATCCGCCGTCGGCGTTGAGTTCGGTGTCCCAAGTCCACGCCTTGCCGTTCTCAAAATCGTTGCCGATGATGGTCTTCAAGACGTCGGTAACCTCCCACTCTTCCACGGGATAAGACTTGGACGACTCAACAGCCTTGCCTACTGTATTGAGGGTGAGCACCTTGAAATTGCCCTGCGAGAACACCGGCACACGGAATTTGCCAGCCGTGCCAGCCGCGAGCAACGAATTGTCGTCAGCATAGCGTATCTGCACGTAGGTGGCAGGATTGGTGGTGAAAGTGAACAAGTCTGACTTGCCTTCCTGAGTAACTATCACGCGATCTGCCAACTGTGATTCAGTCAATTGAACAGGGTTGCTGTCGATTTCCTCAACAGCCGGGTCGCAAGCCATCATCGACATTGCAACCAACGAAACCGCTGCGAAATATATCTTTTTCATAATTTGAATCGATTTTTAAGCAATTAATTTACTAATAACCTGCATACTCGCTGTCCGCTCCCGAGTAACCGGGGTTTTGGGCAACCTTGCCTTCATTGAGAAGTATCTGAGTCTCAGGAATCTTGAAGAAACCGGCGGTAGCATTGTAACGTGCTGCGTATCCACCGTTGTGAGCGGCATTTTGAGTTTCGGTGCCAGCGTTGTAAATCTTGACGCCATTCTGTTTTTCGAGAGCGGCGGCGGCGATGTGCCAACGGCGGATGTCGTTCCAACGCTGTCCCTCGTAGAAGAGTTCCCAACGACGCTCATTTTGGAGAGCCTGGAGCGAATACGAAACATCAGGCAAGCCTGCGCGTTTGCGCACCTGATTCATACCTTCTGCATCTTCGTTGATCTCCGACCACATAAGGCATACATCGGCAAAACGAATGTGTACCAAATCGTGGATGTTGCCAGTCTGCATGAGGTTGTCGTTAATCCAGCCGTCTGCACCATACATTACCTGCTCAAATACAGGAGCATACGTGCCATCTTCCTTCTTAGCGGAGATTGCGCCAAGTTTCATCTGATAATAGTCGGTTTCCTGAATGAAATCTGCCCACGATGCGCCGCCGTAGGTGTAGGCAGGCATATTGTGAACGTCGATGATGCTCTGTTTGAGACGACGGTCTTTGGATTCGGCATTAGCCCAATCGCTTACTACACTCGGATTTACCGGACCTGCGCCCCAGCCCTGTCCCCAAGGATAGGTCTTGTCATAATCTTGACCGCCGCGCACGCCGAAGTGGAGGGCGTAGCCGTTGCCGTAGCCGATGGTGGTGCTCCAAGATGCAAGTTTATTGAACTTGGTGGCAAACATATTCTCAGGGTTGATGGCGTTGTTGTCCTCAGCCCAATTGAATGTAATCACGTCGGAAGACTGACCATTGCCATCATTAACCTTCAAGAGGTCGCCCGAATCCCATTTGGTCGCGCTGTTGGAGTACGCCCAGAGGTTGTAAAACTCAGGAACGAGCGAATAGCCAGAATTTTTGTAGCAATCGTCGATGCAGGTCTTCACCATATCCTTGGTCAAAGTGGTGCCGTCGGGGAGTTTTACCGAGGTGAGAGGATTGTAGGTGGTGGAAGTGAGAGCGTCGAGCGTCTCGCCATTGCCATAGAATCCAGTGTAGAACAGCCAAGCGCGGGTCAACATTGCCTCGGCGCAATACTTATCTACGTGTCCGTCGGTCTTCCTGACTGCGGGCATCGTGGTGGCGGCGGTGTAGAGGTCTTGGAGTATCTGACCCCAAAAACCTTCTGCGTTGGTGTATTCCACTGTGCCGTCGTCCTTGGTAACCAAAGGAATACCTGTGCCGTACATAGAAGCGAGTTCGTAGTAGTAGAATGCCCTGAGGAAGAGCGCCTCGCCCTTCACCTGCGCCTTTACATTGTCTTCCAAAGCCAAACCGTCGATGGAATTGATCAAGGCGTTGGCGCGGGAAACGCCGGTGTAACGAGCCAGATAGAAGTCCTTTGTGGCATCTGTACCGTAATTGGTGATGAAGTCGTATGCCTGCATCAACTTGTCGTTGGCACCGCCGCCACCGAGGGCGTCGTCGCTCGCCAAAATGGCAGCGTACAGGAACGAACATTGCGGGAAAGCGTTTACGGCGTTGTTGTTTTGGTATATTGCCGCAAGCACTTGGTTGGCGTCGCCCTCAGTCTGAGGGAAGTTGCTTGAATCCGCCTCGCTCATACTCATCGAGTCGAGGTCGCACGCCGACAACATTCCGGCGGCAAGCAACAACAAACCTGTTTTTATATTGATTACTTTCATTGTTTTCAATTTTAGAATTTGATGTTAACACCGAATAAGAATGTACGAGGGTTGGGATAGTTGCCTACGTCAACGCCTGTTACCCAAGGCTCGTTGCCATTGAGTGCCATACCGTTTTCAGGATCCATTCCTTTGTACTTGGTAATGGTAAACATATTTTGAGCAGCAACGTAGAACCTTACCTGATTCAAGCGGCAAGACTTCCAGATATTCTTGAAATCGTAGCCCAAAGTGATGTTGGACAAGCGAACATAACCTGCATCCTCGATGTAGATGTCGGAGATTTTTTGGAAGTTCATACCCCTGTTGCCGGGTTGGAGGAGCGGGTACTTGTCGGAAGTGCCTTCGCCTGTCCAGTATTCGTAAACTTCGGTGGTGTAGTTTTCGTACTGACCATCGGTAAACTTCCTGTAAGAGCGGGCAACCTGCTGGCCAAATGCGCCGTAGAACGTGGCGGAGAGGTCAAATCCTTTGTAATTAGCACCCAAAGAGAAGCCCATCGTGATGTCGGGAGTAGGATTGCCGAGGTCGGTCTTGTCTTCGTCGTTGATGACGCCATCGCCATTAACATCTACAAACTTCAAGTCGCCAACTGCCAATTCTGCACCCTGCATAGAGTTGGCTGCATCGCCCTTGCAGTTTTGAGCCAAATAAGCCTGCTTGTCGGCCTCGTTCTGGATAACGCCAGCAGTCTTGAATCCGTAGAAGTAGCCAATCGAATAGCCTTCCTGCATACGAGCCACAATGCCGGTGTTCTGAGCCAAGAGGTCGTTGCCGCCTTCGATGTACTTGTTGGCGTTGTTGACCTTTGTAACTTCGTTTTTATTGTAAGCCATATTCCAATTAACAAAGTAATTGAAATCCTTTGAAGGAGAATCGTTCCAGCCCAACGCAATCTCAACACCGGTATTCTTCACGTTGCCGGCGTTCTGATACTGAGAGTCAAAACCTGTTGCAGCGTTGGTCTGTACGGCAATCAGGAGGTCTTTGGTCTCCTTGTTGTACCAGTCGATGGTGGCGGTCAAGCGGCTCTTCAAGAAGCGCATATCAAGACCGATGTTGGTCTGCTCGGAAGTCTCCCAAGTAAGGTCGGGATTAGCAAGGCGGGTGGCGTATGCACCCTGTGTGCCTTCGTCCTTGTTGTTGCCGAAAGAATACAAGCCAAAATCACCAAACTCCCAGGTAGAACGCCAAGAGGAGGAGGGCAGATTGTCGTTACCATTCTGACCCCAACCAGCGCGGAATTTCAAGAAGTCGAATATGTTTTGATTCTGCATAAAGCCCATATTGCTGATTACCCAGCCTGCGGATATAGAGGGGAAGTAGCCCCACTGATTGCCCTCAGCAAACTGAGAGGAACCGTCGGCACGCATCACTGCGCTAAACATAAAGGTCTCGTTGAAGTCGTAGTTGATACGACCGAAGTAAGACATCTTGGCGCCATAACCTGCCGGGCTGCCCGATGCATTGTAAGTAGTACCAGTGGTATTAACGATGTAGGCGTGATCCATATCGTTGAAGATGTTGTTGTAACCGGTGATATTCACGCTCTCGCCGTAGTTGGGACGGCTCTTGGAATATTCAGTACCAACCATTACATCAAAGTGGTTCTTGTCGGCAACTTCAAACTTGTAATTGACAGTGTTGGTAACGCCCCAATTGAAGCCCAACGAAAGATTGTCGGTGGTCTGGTCCTGGTCGCGCTTGCCGCCCTGGTCGTTCATATAATATTCAGGAAGGTAGCACCTCCAAGAAGAACCGTAAGTCTTGTAACTCAACAAACCTTTGTAAGTCAGGTTTTTGATGGGCGACACCTCGACGTAAGCGTTGGTGTTCATATTGAAGTTTTTGGACTTGTTGTTGCCGGACTGATTGTTGACAGCACTTGCAATCGGGTTGCTTGCATACGAATTGAAGCCAAACATACCCATATTCTTCAAGTCTTCACCCATAAAGTAATCGCCGTTGGCATTGTAAACGGGGATGAGAGGAATGGCACGCAAACAGTCGGAAATCACATTTACATACTGATTGCCAATCTGAATACCTTCGCTCTGCCTGTGCTGGAAATAGAGGTTTTCGCCGAATTTGATAATGTCGCGACCGTCCTTAGCCTTCCAGAGCGAGTGCTCCGAATTGAGGCGGAATGTGAAACGGCTGAAGTCGGAGGGTACGTGCTTGCCACCGAATACACCGTCCTGATACTGATAACCGAAACCTGTGGAGAATTTGGAAGTTTCGTTACCGCCGATGATGTTGATGGAGTGGCTTGTGGTAACAGCGTTAGGATTCCTCAATTCTTCGAGCCAGTTGGTGCCCTCGTAGTTTTCGAAGCCCTTGGTATATTGCGCCCAGTCGTATGCCGACTGACCAGAGTTGAACGCTACAATGTCCTGAATCTGCTTGTATTCGCTGGCATTGAGGAGGTCGGGCATCTTGTAAACATTGGCAAAACCAACGCTACCATCGTATGTAACCTGTACCTTGCCTGCCTTGCCTTGCTTTGTGGTGATGAGGATTACACCGTTTGCGGAAGACGAACCGTAGATGGCGCAGGATGCTGCGTCCTTCAATACGTCGATACGCTCGATGTCGGCGGGGTTGAGAGAATTGATGTCGCCGCCTGCAACACCGTCTATTACATAGATAGGAGCGGTGGAACCATTGGTACCAGCACCACGGATGCTGATTTTGAAACCGTCGCCAGGCTGACCCGAATTGGACTGGATGTTGACACCGGGCGATTGGCTCTGCAATGCACCGAGCACCTGAGTGGTGTTCATCTTTTGGATGTCGTCGCCCTTCACCTCGACGGTAGCACCGGTAACGAGTTTTTTCTTCTGAACGCCGTAGCCTACTACTACGACCTCTTCAATCTGCTCGTTGTCTTCCTTAAGAACGAAATCTTTTGTAACAGTGGCGCCATTGGATACATTGACGCTCACTTCCATAGAGGAATATCCGATGAAAGACGCAGTAATGGTCTGCTCGCCGGATGGAACATTAGGAATTTGATAGTTGCCGTCCATATCGGAGATGGTGCCTATCGTGGTGCCCTTTACAAAGACGTTTGCGCCTGGCAGACCCATACCGCCTTCGTCAAGCACCTTACCTTTGACCGTGCCCTGCGCGGACACATCTACTGCAAAGGCTGCCATCATTGCCATCAGAACTACGAATACTCGTAGCATACCCCACGGCAAAAGATGGGCTTTCGTGGTTTTGTTTCTCATATTCTAATAATTGCGTGTTAAATTAATAAAGCAGTTTGCTATTCTTCTAAATTAAAACAGTATGCAAATCAATTACTCTCTTTGTATAAAATCTGTTCTTGTAGTCTTTTTTTTAGTTCTTAGTAGTAATCTTGCAGTAGTGTCTATTTTCAAATAAAGTAGCAGTCTTGTTTTTAGTTTTATCTATTTTCAAATCTGCTGCAAATTAAGTAAATATTAAACTAACGTGCAAATTTTTTAACATAAATTTTATAACTTTTTTAAAACTTTTTCTTATAATGTTGATTATCAGATTGTTATTTCGGCTGCGGCATCAGGTGTATTTTGTTTTCTTCGAGGTTGTAATAGCAAACCGAATTGGTTTCGCTCTCGATGTCGAGGATGAGGATGCCGTCGTTGCCGAGAAATTCGTATTTATTGACCTCATAATGCGAGCCGTTGCTCATCGTGCGCGTATATACGTTGCCGAGAAACCAGCCTCCGCCTGCCTCGCCCTTCAAGATGGTGTGTATCTTGACTTCGCTCGCAAAATCTACGGAACTTGCGCTGTTGTTGTCGAAGAAAATCAACACCTTGCACGTCCTGTCGGATGTGCTGTGAATGACGCAGGCAAAGTCGGTGGTGAGGTTGCCGTCGAAATCGCCCGTTGCAATACCATTGTAAGCCAAGGAATTGCCGGTTTCTGCCGAAATCTCCCAGAGCGACACGGAATTTTTGAAATACTTGTTGCTCACAAAATACTTCCACAAGGTCTGCCTGTATGCGTTTGGGACGAGTTCTATCGCCTCCTTGTTGGTGAAAATGGAATTGAATTGCTGGTAAATCTTTGCCGAAGCGATATGGTTTTTGGGAACGTAGCCCTTGATGCCCCTCAGCGAAACCGCCTCCACCCACACTGTGCCGTCCTTGCCGGTGGATTCGGGACGGTCGGAGGAGATGCGGATGGTCTCGCCGTAATTGAGGTTGTCTATCTGACGTGCGCCGGTGCTGTCGGCGGCGTAGAGATGTGTATTGTGGGCGATGACGTGCATCTGGTCGCTGCGGTTGAAGGTAAACAGCGATATTGCAACAGCAATCACAAACGACGCCACTACGAGCATCATAATGGCGTTTTTGGCGAATGAGGCGTGGCGTTCCTTGTCGGACTGCACGTCATCAATCTCAAAAATCTGGGTGTCGTTGTTGGCGGATTTGCTTTCCTCCTTGGGCATAATGGCGAGGATGTCGCGGCGGAATGCATTACAATCCTGATAACGGTCGAGCGGACGTTTGGCAGTTGCCTTATAAATAATCTCCTCCATCTGCGGCGACACTCCGGCGTATATCGACGAGGGCGGCGGCAGTGGGTCGTTGATTATCTTGTTGTAAATCTCGTATTCGCTTAGCTTGTTGCTGTACGGATGCTGTCCCGTCAACATCTGGAAAAACGTGATGCCAAGCGAATAGATGTCGGTGCGGCGGTCGAGGGGCTGACCTTTCACCTGTTGCGGACTCATATACAACGCCGTGCCAACCTTGGTGCCGGGCTTGGTGATGTGGGGCGACGGCACATCGAGCATCTGCGCAATGCCAAAATCAAGTATCTTGACCTCGTTGTCGGGCGTGATTACAAAATTGCCCGGCTTGATGTCGCGGTGTATGACGTTGCGCGAGTGCATATAACCAATGGCATCAAGCATTTGGAGCATATATTTGATAGCCTTTGGCTCCGGAATGGGACCCGATTCGTTTTTGATGTATTCATTGAGCGGCGTGCCGTTGATGAGTTCTTCTATAATAAAAGTGCCTTCGTCGCAGTCGATGAAATCGTAGATTGCAACGATGTGGGGATGTTTGAGTTTTGAGAGTGTGATAGCCTCGTTTTTGAGGCGTTCCTTGACGCCTTCCTTCTGCGCGAGCAACGGGTTGAGCTGCTTGACAGCCACACGCCGCCCAAGCAACATGTGAACACCTTCATACACGCTGCCCATGCCGCCCTCGGCTATCAACGATTCTATCTTGTAATTGCCGAGCCTACGTCCTATCAGTGAATTTTGCACCATTTGTTATAGTGGTATTATGATTTCGCGGGCGGGTTCGAGAACGTCGCCCTTGATACCGTTTACTTTTTTAATCTTTTCCTTTGGAACGCCGTAGAGCCGCTCTATCGTGCGCAAGTCGTCATAAAAACGCACTACATGAATCTTCCTTACCGGGATGCGCATCTGCATCCTGCCGTCGGGCTGCGTGATGGTCTCCACTTGGGATAGTTGTAATCCGTATATGGCGGCTATCGAATCGGCGTCCCGCCGCGTGGCTACGTCGTAAATAGCCACCTGATCAGAAGGCGCGGATGCCGCAGAATTGGTTTCGGCGGCGGCGTTTTTCTTAGCCTCTTTTAGGTACATCAGCACTCCAAGTATTATCACCAATACCGACAATATCGCCAACGCTACGGGCGTGCGCTTGATAGCGGCGGCTTCGTCGGCATCGATGGCGTTGACGGGAGTTTGGTCGGTGCGCTCAGTGGTGTTTTCGAGGTTGAAGAATTTGATGAGCTGGAATGTGATATTGTCGTAGCCGCCGTTGTCGAGGGCGGTGCGCATGAGTTCTGCGCCCTTGTCTTCGATATAACCGCTGCGCGAGAGTATGGCGTGGATGTCTTGACGGCTCATCATATTGTAAAGACCGTCGGTGCAGAGGAGTATCACCTCGTCGTCGGTAGGACGGAGCGGCTGCGCACATACGTGGGGCGTGGGTGCAGGCGTCATTCCCATCACCTGAATGAGTTCGTTTTTGCGGGGATGGGTCTCAGCCTCATCAGCGGAGATTTTGCCGCTATCGACGAGGGTCTGCACGTAACTGTCGTCCTTGGTGATTTGTTTTAATTGACCCTTGGCAAAAAAATATATCCTCGAATCGCCAATGTGGGCGTAGTAAGCCTTGTTGTACCTGATGAGGACGAGTACAAGCGTGGTAGCCATTCCCTGACATTCGGGATGCTGGCGGCCTTCCTCTATCAGGCGGTTTTGGGCGTAGTCGATGGCGTCCCTGATTGCCTGTATGGGGTCTTTGTAGTAATAATTGGTGAAGAAAAATTTCAATGAATTGACAACCGTCTGCGACGCCCTCTCGCCATACGGCAAGCCGCCGCAACCATCACAGACCACAAAAACGTGACCGTTGACGGAATCGACATAGCCGGAGGAGTCCTCGTTGTTGGCGCGGACTGCCCCCTTGTCGGTGTGGCTCGTATAGAGAAAATTGGTAAGTTCCTTTGTCTTTGACGTTTCCATTGATTATTCCACTTCAAAACTATAACTCTTTGGGTATTTGACCTCGTATGAGAGCCTAACCTTCTTGCTCTCGCCAGGCGCAAGGTTGAGCGTCCAAGTGAGCCGTCCATTTTCAGTATTGACCTGAGCCCCAATGCTTTCCACGAGCGAAACTTTGATGTCGGTGTATTTAGCAATCGGGTATTGGTCTTCCAAAAGGACTTCCACGGGGATGCGCTTGTTGTTGCGGACAGTGGTCTCATACGTCTTTACAACCCTGTACGTGCCGCCAATCAAGGATTTTGAGGTGCTGTTTTTGACTTCCTGACGTGATACGGAGATGGCCTTGTCGCGCCCAATCGAGAGCGAAAGGGTGTCGCGGGTGTGGTCGGGCGCAATCTCGGTCTCGCCCTGATAAATATTGTTGAGGTAGAGATTGGCAGTGCCGGGCAGGAGCGAATATCTGTAACATTCGGGAATCTGCGCCACAAGGTAAACGTCATTGGAATACCTCGGCGTGGCGTTGTACTGACAGATGGCGTTGATATTGTATTCGAGCATATTGACATCCTGATCCCTGTCGCCCGACTTGATGGTGTAAGGGATGTCTATCCTAAATTCCGTGGCAGAAAAACTTTGCGCAATCTCCATCGGGATTGATTTTTCGGGTTCGGCATAGTAATTGGACCTCATAAAATCATCTTGGACTGCAACTTCTGTCACCTCGTCCGCTTCGTCCGCGCTTGCCTGGCGAGCCGCGTTTTTGCCTCTCGCTCTGCCTGAGACGCTACCAGTTAGTTGGGTTTTCCTTTGTGTGCCGTAGCCTACGACGACAACTTCATTGAGTTGTTTAGAATCCTCTTTCATAATCACAAACATATTTTCACCGCCGCGAATGGTCTGAGATTCATAACCGATAAAAGAGAACGTCAAATTGGCGTTTGGCGATTTGGTTTGCAATTTGAATTGTCCATTAATATCAGCAATTGTGCCGTTGGTAGTGCCGGTTTCCAAAATGGAGCATCCAATCATATCGTCGCCGTTTTCGTCCACGACGTGTCCGTAAGCGAAATTTTTGCCGGAAACGCCGGATGGCTTTGTATAGCGTCTTTGCGGCGGAAGATACATCGTGAAAAATTCGGGTCTTGTATTGCTGACGGACGGATTGCCGGTGGAGAGAGTGAGTTTCACATTGTTCCAATCTTCCTTGGACGACTGACGGACGCGGGCATTGTAGCCGAGACGGAGGGCGGATGTTTCAGTAGCCCTCACCTCATAAAATGGCGTCCACGATGCAGTTGGCACAAGGTAATTGAGGGTGAGGTTTACATTGTTGATTTCACGGTCAGATTTCAACACCAATTCCACCGTGGAGACCATCGTGGAGATTTCCTTGGCGGTGTTGTTGGCGTTTTGAACAATGCGCTTGTACTCGTCGGTGTATTTTTTGAGGAGTTTTTCGGTCTTGATTCTCTCGGATTCGAGGTTGGATAGTTCGCGGCGGAAATATTGCGCCATCTTGTCGAGTTGCTCGGCGGTGAGTCCGTTTTGACCGGCGATTTTGTTGTTGCTGACGATGAGATTGCGCTCCTCCTCGATGACGTCGAGTTTGGCGTTGAGGATAGTAACGGAATCCTTGATGACATCCTTGCGGCGGTCGGCGGCATAACGGAGTTTTTTCTTCTCCGCGTCTTCCTTGGTATCGAGACGATGATTTACAGATACAATCGTAACATTCTGATTGTCAATGCCGACACGGACAGACTTCTTGTCGAGTTCGCTCGAAAGGTCGGTCAAGAGGTAGGTGGTAGTTCCATTTTTGACGGTGATTTTTGCGCTGCGGTTTACGATTGCGCCGCTCACATACACCGTCACGCTGTCGATGTTAGTCTTCACGTCGTTTTGGGCGACGATGTTGAGAGCCGACAGCATTATTGTCATTATAATCAAAAGTATCTTTTTCATAATCAAACGGGATTAGTGTTAACGCCCCAAAGGTATGCAATTTTTTTGAGTTTTTGGCGTTATTACAAAAAAATCCTTTGGTTTTGCCACGGGAAACACAGTTTTTACATTTTCTAACCCATCAACATTATGAAAAGAATCATCACAGCAATTGCGCTCCTTGCCGCAACAAGCGTAGCCGAGGCGCAGGTAATCAAGGAAATTTCACCAAAGCAAACAGAATCCCCGCGCTGTTTCACCGACAAGGGTGCAGCCGATTATGAAAAAGGCGCAAAATATCTCGAAGAACATGCCGCAAATATGACCGATGCAGATTGGGAGTATATCGCCAAACTCGGTGTTGAGGAGATGTATGACAGTTACTTCGCCCTTGATGGCGAAGGTTGCTCGTGGTACTGCGGCGACGGCGGTCCAATAAAAATAACCGCGTCGAGCCGTCTCGCCTCTCAAGGTGCCAACAATTACAACGAGGAAAATCTTCACGACGACCACGCCAACACTCCGTGGGTGGAGGGCGTAAAAGGCTATGGCATAGGCGAATGGGTGGAATACACCTTCAAGGCTGGAAATCCGCGCATCACCACCATAAAAATCGTGAACGGCTACTGCAAGAGCCAGTCGGCGTGGAAAAACAATTCGCGTGTCAAGAAACTCAAAGTCTATATCAAGGGCAAGCCCGCCGCAATCCTCAACCTCGAAGACACTCGCTGCGTCCAATCGTTTGAGATTGCACCCGTTACCGATGCCAACAAGGAGTGGACGATGAAATTTGAAATCGTGGACGTCTATAAGGGCGACAAGTGGGACGACACCGCAATTTCAGAGATTTATTTCGACGGATTGGATGTACATTGACAAGTTTTTTTTGATGGTGTGTAACAACTTGCAACCAGCGACCAGCCAATCACACAATCACCCCACAATCTGAACCATGCCCGCAACAATCATATAAAAATATATCACTTTTTTGAGTGTCTGTTGATTGATGCGGGCGAAAACCCTTTGACCCAAAAGTATTCCTATGACTATGCCTGGCAGTGCATACAAGAGCGAAATGCCAACAGTTGGCGTTACAAATCCGTATTCTGCCCTGAAAAAAGTCATATAAATATTTGTAATCACAAAATACGCCTGCGCAATGGCGAGATACCCTTCCTTAGTCTTTTCGCACGAGAGGAAATAGACCACTGCGGCGGGACCGTGCATTCCAAACAAACCGCCCATAAGACCCGACAGCCCACCAAGCGATATTTGCCAACCCAATACAGGTCTTGCCGCCGCCCTCTTTGCGAACAGCAAAAAATATAATGCAAGCATTATCAACACCACGCCAAGTATTACGCGCAGGCTGCCGTCGTCGGTACTTTTTACAAATTTGATGGCGAAAAACGAAAACACGCAGAACGTCAGGAATATTCCGTACAAATTTTTGATATTTAGGTGTTTGTACACCGAACACAACACTATCCCAGACTGCAACAGACTGAGGAATCCGCTCAATGCCGTAGCCTCCTGATACGTCGGCATCAGATATGGAAGCACCGTCATTATAAAAATCCCGAATCCAAATCCGCACACCCTCTGCACGAAAGAGCCTGCACACGCCGATAAAAATATGAAAAACGCCGTAAGCATATCGTAATAAAAAACGCTGCAAAGGTAAGAATTTTTTTTGAGGAAACGACAAGCAAAAATTTTTTGCAATTTTAACGTTTTTATTTTACTTTTACGGCGGAAAGTAAAATAAAAAATAAAGGACGAAATATAATCTCCCCGATACAATACCTAATTAGTAAGAAATTATTAACAATAAATATGAAATCAAAACTCCTCCTCGCCGCGCTCCTTGCCCTCATTTGCGCTGCGTCAACAATCATTTGCTGTACGAAAGACAGCAACGATAAAGAAGCCGACAACCTTGAAATAATCCGCAGTCGTGGCACGCTAATCATTGGCACCACAGGCGATTACAGACCACTGAGTTACCGAGAACCAAAGACTGGCGAATATTGGGGATTTGGGATTGAGGTGGCGCAGAAGATTGCCGAAAATATTGGCGTAAAGGCGACATTTGTGCAGACCTCGTGGCCGACGCTCACCGAGGACGTGCTCAAAGAGCCGCAAATCTTCGATTTTGCAATTGGCGGCATCACAATCACCGACGCACGAAAGGCGCAAATGGATATGTCTGACGGCTATCTCCGCAACGGCAAGACAATCCTCTGCCGCAAGGAGGACGCACAAAAATACCAAACCCTCGACGACCTCAACCGCCCAGAAGTGCGCGTAATGATAAATCCCGGCGGCCTCAACGAAAAATTTGCCCGCGAAAACCTGCCGCAAGCCACATTGATTGTATATGACAAAAACGAAGAAATTCCATCGCAAGTATCTGAGGGCAAGGCTGATGTGATGATTACCGAAATCACCGAAGCACCGTATTACATAAAGACCGACCCGCGACTTGCCGCACCGCTACTGAACGCCCCATTCACGCATGGCGAAATCGGTATTCTTATGCAAAAAAACAAACCCGAACTTCTGGCGAAAGTCAACGCCGTAATCCTCCAAATGAAACAGGACGGCACGTTGAAACAGTTGCACGAAAAGTTCGGGTTGGTATATGGATATTGATTGTCAATTAATTACAACCTCACCTCCACCTTCTTGCCGTCATACTCAACGGTCTTAGATTTGCCGTCGGGGAGTACGATTCGGAAAGAGCGGTTGCCAATCATACCGTCGTAACTGCCTTTGCGGTCGGCGATTGTGAGGGTGCGGGCGGCGTCGTTCCAAGTGAATTGGATTTCGGTGTATTTGCCGTTTTCATAATTGTAATTGTCGCCCTCGTCCTCGTAGAGCGTGAACGAGCCGTTTTTGCCAGGATAGACGCGGATTTCGAGGTTGCTCCAATCCTTTTCGGTAACGTATTGCATTTCAGGGGCTAACGGAAGTATGCCGCCAGCCTTTATGAACATCGGAGTTTGGTCGAAGGTGGTTTTGATGTTGACATTCTGACCGCCCTTGTAACGCGTCCCAGTATAGAAATCATACCAATCGCAACCCTTGGGCAAATATTTGGAGGTCTGTTTCGGCTGCGAGAAATCAACATTTGCAACCGCCTTGCCGTCGGCTTTGTCGCGATTCCAACCCGACATCTCGTCTGTACGGATGATTTTTTCCTCGGTGTATTGAGCCTCCACGATTGGCGTGGCAAGGATTGACGAACCCATCATAAATTCGTCGGCGAGGGTGCGGACATTGCGGTCGGCGGCAAAATCGCAAATCAGCGGGCGGAGATAACTGCCGTTGTTGCTCGTTACCTGCCAAGCCGTGGAATATATGTAAGGCAACAGTCTGTACCTCAAGCGAATAGTCTTTTCGATGGCATCATAAACAATGTCGCCCTTATTGCCAAACTGCCAAATCTCCCTCGGCGCGTCGGCTCCGTGGCTGCGGAACACGGGACAGAACAATCCGTATTGCATCCAACGCACATAAAGTTCCTGATACTGAGGATTTTTGGGTGCGCTGCCGGGTCCAAAAACATTGTAAGCATTGCAGAAAAATCCGCCTATATCGGTGTTGAAATTCGGGTTGCCGGTCAGGGTGTAATTAAGACCGGCGGGCACTTGTTTGCGCAACATATCCCACGTGGAATTTACGTCGCCGCTCCACATATTGCTGCCGTAACGTTGCTGCCCCGCAAACGAGCTGCGAGTCATGATGAAGACACGTTTTTTGCTCGATTCCTTGCGCTGAGCGTCATACACGCCGCCAACGGTGCAGAGCGGGAAGGCATTGCGCAACGAGCGGAATGTGCCGTCGCCATCGCCAGCCTTGTGGTCGTAATTTTCCTTTTTGGGATAGAAACAATCGGGATCGGTGGAATCCATCCACCAAGCGTCGATGTCGTAATCAAAAAGCGTCTTCAAATTTTTCCAATAAATCCTGCGCGCCTCCTCGCTGAACGGGTCATACACACAAACGCCCGACGGATAATCCATTACCGGCGGCCAAATGTGCGAGATGCCGCTCTGAGGCCAAGTCTGGAAATCAAACAACAAATTCTTCTCCTTCAACTCCCTGAATGCCTTGGTCATAGGTCCAAAACTTGCCCAAATGGAAATCATAATGTGGGCGTTTTGCTGATGGACTTTTTGCACCATCTGTTTGCCGTCCGCAAAATCTTCGGAGAGGAAGTCCATTGCGTTCCAAAGGTAATTGCTGCCCCAATACTGCCAATCCTGAATGATTCCATCGAGCGGCACTTGGAGTTCGCGGTATTTGTTGAGGACGGCGAGGAGTTCCTTGCTACTCTTGTAACGCTCCTTCGACTGCCAATAGCCAAATGTCCACAACGGAAACATCGGCACTTGTCCAGAGAGCGTCCTCATCTGCGCGATAACGCCGTCTGCCGAGCCGCCATACATAAAATAATAGTCTTCATACTTGGCAACTTCCGAGGCAAACTGCATACCGTCTGCCGTGCCGTCAAATTGGGTCGGGGAATAATTGTCCCAAAACAAACCCCAGCCCTCGATACTCTGCAACACATTCTGAAAGTCTTGAAGATTAGACTGTTCCATCAAAATGTGCACGTCTCTGCGGCTGAGTTTACCGTCCTGAATGGTGCCAAGTCCGTAGATTTGCTCGTCCTTTTTGAGGAGGAAACTCTGGGTGAGTTTGTAGGTGTTGCGCTCCACCGCGCCGGAACGGTCTTCGAGTTTAAAATTCTTCTCCGCCAACAAGAGTTTGCCCTTCGCGTCGTAAAAACTGAGCGCAAAGGTCTGCGGATTGAATTTTACCGTGAGTTTCGCGCTCTGGACGGAGGTTGGCTTTACGGTCAACTTGACGTCCTGCGGCTTGGCAGTAACTACAAGGCTCTGCGTCGGGATTTCCTTGCCGACGGGAAACTTAGACACGCGCACAATCTCGTCGGAGTAAAACTCCACGTAGATTACATTCTGTCCCGCATTGAATTTCACGGGACCGGCGGCGGTGGCTGCGATTGCCATCAACATCGCCACCAAAAACATCTGTATTCTTTTCATAACCGAAAATTTTATGTGTGGGGTTAAAAATTATTTTTCGGTGCAAAGATAGGGTTTCAACACCCTACAAAGGTACAACAAATGTTGAAAGCGAGGAAACAAATGAAGAAAAAGTTTCCATTTTAGCCCAAAAATCATTTATTTTGTGTCAAAATTTTGCATCAAGATTATGAAAATATTTGCGCTGATTGCAATCATAATATTCGCCTTCCACAACACCGCGTCCGCTGACAACGAGCAAAATTTTTATACGCTCAACCGCCACAACGGACTTAGCGACAATTGTATTTGGCAGTTGTTGCAACTTGGCGACGGACGTATGGTAAGCGTAACGCCTCATTCTGTGGATATATTTGACGGTCAAGGGATTACAACCGTCGAGATAGATACATCGATGTATATGACAATTCCGCTTTACAACGGGGCGACGCATATTTTTGCCGACCCCAACCAATTATTGTGGATTAAGCAATGGCGGCATCTCTACTGCATCGACCTTAAAACCCTGTCGCAAAGGAAGTTTGACGATTGGGATTCTTACGATTTTTATATTGACGGCAACGGCGAGACGTGGCACTTGAAACCGGGCAAACTCTGCGCCGCAAACTCTGCAAGGATTCTCGACTTTTCTGATATTGACGGCATTTTGCAAGACGTGGTATCTTCTGACGGTCAAATATTTACATTTTGGGATTCGGGATTGTTGGCGGTTTTTGATGTTAACGGCAATTTTGCATACCAAACGGCGGCGTACAGCGGCGATTCCATTAGGCTTTACAATCAGACATCTTTGGTGGTCAGCGGTCCCGACGCCAAACTCTATCAAGTGCGCACGGGCGAGGGCGGTTCTATTTTGATGAGTTTTGATGCTGATACTCATAATTGGCAACAGATATTGTCGGGCAGTTTTATGATGCACACCCTGACGCTCACTCCGTCAAATTTTATTTACATCACGACTTCCGACGGCTACATAAAAATCGACGCCAAGACCCTTGAACGACAGCAATTTAGTACGCTTTTTCTGCCCGACGGCACTGCGCTCACCACTGGCATCAATACAGTCTGCAACGACCGCGAAGGCGGCATTTGGCTCGGCACTTACAACAACGGGTTGCTGTATTCGTCGCCACTCAGCGGATTGTTTGACACACAACCGCTTGATATTGAGGTAGAACCAATCCTAACAACAGTTTATATGCACGGCCGCCCATTGCAGACCGGCGCGGAGTATGACGGCAGGGTTTTGATGGAATTTGCGCCGCCGTACATCGAAAAACTCGTTTTCAAACATTCCGAAAATTCGCCGGCGTTTCAGTTTTCAACAATGAACTACGTAAGACCGAGGGCGACATTTTACCGTTATCGTTTTTCGGGCGGCGACAATCAAGAACATATCATATCTGCCGATTCGTCAGGGAATTTCGTCAACGACAAGGGCATTTTTTATTTTCCATTGGTTGCACTTTCGCCCGGAAGTTACACCCTCGAAGTCGCGGCGTCCACCAATCCCAACAACTGGCAAAACGCCAAAATCAAAACCATCACTTTCATAATAGAATCGCCGTGGTGGCACACCAAAATTGCATATCTGTTTTACGCGCTGTTGCTCACGGCAGTAGGCGTAGTTATAATCAAAAAAAGACATAAAAAAACGGAAGTGCCGAGCGCGGAAACCGTGCCCGAACCCGAACCAACGGCGCAGACACCCACAACACAAGAACCAACAACACCCGAACCGTCGGCACAGGAAAAAGAGTTTATGGCGCGGGCTACATCGCTCGTGGAGCAGCATCTTTCTGATACTCAATACGGTGTGGAGCAACTCGCCGCCGACCTTTGCATGGAACGCACCGGACTTTACAAAAAACTCACGGCAATGATTCAGCAATCGCCCGTAGCCTTTATCCGCAGCATCCGCCTCCACCGCGCCGCCGCAATGATTGCCCAAAAAGAATGCAGTATCTCGGAAATTTCAGAGCGCACGGGTTTTGGGTCTGTGAGTTATTTCAGCAAATGTTTTCAAAAGGAGTTTGGGTGCAAGCCGTCGGAGTATGGAGGGTGAGTCAATTTTGATTGACATTAATTGGTAGCCCTCACGGACTACCTTTGGATATGTCGCGCCGTTGGCGCTTGTGGGGGAACGATATTATTTTCCCCATCGACTTCCTTTGTGTTCCACCCCAACCAAATCCAAAATCCTAAACACCACCGTATCCACAACTTCCTCAATATTAGAAGGTTTTGAGTAAAACGACGGAGTTGCCGGACAGACGATGCCGCCCGCCAACGTAACGGTTTCCATATTGCGGATATGAATGAGGCTGTAAGGCGTTTCGCGGACTACGAGGACGAAGCGGCGGCGTTCTTTCAATGCAACGTCGGCGGCACGTGTTATCAACGAATCCGATACGCCTCCCGCAATCCGCCCAAGCGTCCCCATCGAACACGGACACACCACCATAGCGTCGCCAAAATTGCTGCCCGATGCAAAGGGCGCGTTATAATCATTGTCGGCATACAGCACAGCCTTGCCGCCGAGATTGATGCCGCCAATCTCCTCGCGGCAAATTTCGTCGGCATTGCGCGACATCACGACAGAGATTTTGGATATTTTGGGGGATTCATTCAGGTAATCCAACAACCTCTGCGCATAGATGCCGCCGCTCGCCCCTGTTATGGCTAATATTACGTGCATTTTCGTTTAAAAACCGCCACCGTAGGTGGCTTCTATCTCGTCCAACAACCCGAAAATTTCGTCGGTATCCATTGACGTTACCAACTTCATACGGTAGGTCTTGAAATCGGGTAACGCCTTGAAATACTGCGAGTAATGACGGCGCATTTCCAATATGCCACGCTTGTCGCCCTTCCACTCCATAGATTTTGTGAGTTGGAGTTTTGCAAGGCGGACGCGCTCGTGTACGTCGGGTTCGGACGGCAGAACGCCGGTTTCCAAATATTCTTTCGTTGTCTTAAAAATCCACGGACAGCCCACCGCCGCGCGACCTATCATTATTGCATCGATGCCGTAACTGTCTATCATCTGTTTGGCTTTCTGCGGCGAATCGACATCGCCGTTGCCAATGATTGGAATGTGCATACGCGGATTGTTTTTCACTTCACCAATGAGCGTCCAATCTGCCTCGCCTTTGTACAATTGCATTCTCGTGCGGCCGTGAATGGCAAGAGCCTGTATGCCTGTATCTTGCAGACGCTCGGCAAGTGGGACGATTATCTTGGAATTGTCGTCCCAGCCAAGGCGTGTTTTCACGGTTACGGGGATTTCGGGGACGGCCTCCACCACACGGCGGGCAATCTCCACCATAAGGTCGGGCGTTTGCAAAAGTCCCGCGCCGTCGCCACGGGTTGCAATTTTTTTCACGGGGCAACCACAATTGATGTCGATGATGTCGGGCTTCATTTCCGCCGCCATACGCGCCGCCTCCACCATGTGGTCGGGGTCGTGCCCATAAATCTGAATGCCAACGGGACGCTCGTAGTCCTCGATGTGCATCTTCTTGACTGTCTTGTCGATATTGCGGATGAGAGCCTCGCTCGCAATAAACTCCGTGTACATCAAATCCGCGCCGTATTGCTTGCATATATACCTGAAAGACACGTCGGTGACGTCCTCCATCGGGGCAAGTATCAGCGGGTAATGTGGTATCTCTATGTTTCCTATCTTGAACATATCTTGAAAATTTTGCGCAAAGTAACAAACTTTTTTTTGAAATGAAAAATCAAAGACTTAACTTTGCACCAAATTAGCAAACCAAACAAGAGTTAGACAAAAATGACAGACTTTTTGATAGAAATATTCAGCGAAATGTCGGATTACCTGATGGCGACATTCAGGGATTGGGGCTGGGACCCCGATACGGCAAAGCTCTTCAACAACATCATCAACTTCATCTTAATCGGCTGCGTAAGTGCGTTGAGTTGGGTGATTGCCAAGTTTATCATCATCAGGATTGTACACGAGATAGTTACGAGAACTGTCAACAAGTACGACGACCTCCTCGTTACCCACAAGGTGGTGGAGCCGCTCAGCCAGATTTTTCCGGCTGCATACATCTACTACCTGATACAGTTTGCAGTGAGCGACCCCGAATGGGTGGACCGCATCAGGAGCCTGTGCTACTCATGGAATGTTTTCTCATTGATAATCATACTGTTCCGCGCCATTGATGCCGTTCATGACATACTCTCCGACATCCTCATGCAAAAGGGTCGCAAGACCAACATCCGTGGCTACGTGCAAGTAGCCAAGATAATCATCGGCCTCTTTGGCGGCTTCGGTATCATTTCAATTCTCATCGGTCAAAACCCGCTCTCGCTCTTCGGCGGTCTCGCCGGCATCTCGGCGTTATTGATGTTGGTGTTCAAGGATTCAATATCGGGCTTCGTGGCGAGCATACAGCTCACCTCGCTCGACATGGTGAAAATGAACGACTGGATTACAATGGCGGGACGCAACATCGAGGGCAACGTTGTAGAAATCACGCTCAATACCATCAAGGTGAGAAACTTCGACAATTCTGTGGTAACAGTCCCGACTGCCAACCTGATGATGGAATCGTTCATCAATTGGAGCAACATGCAGGACATGGAGGCTCGACGCATCAAGCGCACAATCATGATAGATGCCAATTCGGTGTCCATCGCCTCTCAGGAACTCATCAACCGCGCCAAAAACATCCCAATTATGACCGAATACGTGGAACAGCGCGTCCAAGAAACCGCCGACCACAACGACAATCTCCAGGTATTTGGCAAGCAGGCGATTACCAACCTCGAACTATTCCGCAAGTACATCGAATTTTATATCCGCGCCAACTTCCAGGTATTCAAGAAGTTTAAACCCAAGACTATCACCATCACAAGTGAAGAAAAACCAGTCGCCAAGGAAGAAGGCATCGCAGCATTGGTGGCATCTGTTACCACCGCCAAAAACGACAAGACCGCCACTCTCGGAAAATCCTCCAAAACCTACACTCTCGAAGTATATCCCGTGGACGACAAGGAAGATTTCATCAAACTGTTTGGCGAAGGGGCTGTGGAGTACCTCAAGGATTTCAAGGGGCACACCATCATCAAAGACATCGACAAATTCACCAAAGACTTCAAGGACGACCTCGTGGTGGACAAGAAGGACAAGAAGGTGTACTATCCCGTCAAGCGCACAAAGGCCATCACCTACATCAACAACAAATTGAAACCGACGGAGGTAAAGACCCGCATAATCATCAAGGACGGCACTTTCGTAGAAAACGGACATTTGATGGTGCGACAAATGCAACAAACATCCACCGGCATTCCTCTCGAGGTGTATTGCTTCACCAAAATCACCGAATGGGCAAGTTTTGAGAAGATACAGTCGGCATTCTTCGAGCATCTCTTTGCGGTCATCAAAGAATTTGGACTCAGGACATACCAGCTGAGCCGCGACGAGGTGAGGGAAGCCGGCATGTAAAATTTTCATCAATTTTGCTACCGACTTTCTTATATCCGCCAAAATTTGTATTTTTGCAACTTGGAAAACGTGCATAAGTACGTGCAAAAAAATATGATCAAGGTTACAAGGATACTAATATTGATGCTGATAGTATTGGCGGGTTCGTGCGAAGACGAGGTAGAAGTAGATTATGGCATACTCCTCGCCGTGCCGAGCGACGCCGGAGCCATCGTCAAGGCGTCCGACTTGTGCGAAATGTGCACCGTCCTGTCCGAAAATTCGCAGATATGGGCGCAGCTCAGCAAGTTCCCAAGGCTCCAAAACGCCGCCCAAGCCATCACCACATTAGACACAATAGCAAGAAACCACAATTCGATACGGTCTATGCTGAAAGGCAAGAGCGCGATGGTCTCTTTCCTAAGGGAGGGACAAGGCAATACGTGCGCACTCTTCGGCGTCAAATTGGCAACGCCAGACTACAACACGCTGATGAGTTTCATCGACAATTACGTACACGGACTTGGATTGAAGATAAACAAAGACACATACAACAAGACCCCCATCTACGCAATAGTAAACCCTAAAAAAAACGGCGCCATAGTATTCTTCGCCACCTACACCCACGGATTTTTTTTGGCGAGCACATCGAAGCTCACATTGGAGCAAGGCATGAGGGACATCCACAGCCGCTCTACCAACATGCACGAAGACCAATCGCTCAAAAAACTCCTCTCCACTGCCGGCACCAACGTTACTGCTGTGCTCATTTTCAATTACAAGAAACTGAGCGAAATGTTTGCAAACGACTTCAATAGAAACGCTCTCAACACCATCGCCAGCCACTCCAACTGGTCGGTACTCGACATCTCGGTAGAGAAACAGACCGCCACCTGCGCCGGCTACACCGATTGCAGCAAATCGTCGCAAACACTCGGCATCATCAAGTCGCAACAGCCCGTGCCAAATGCTTGCCACGAGTATCTGCCGTCTAAGACCACCTCATTCGTCTCTCTCGGCATCAGCGACATGCACACTTTTGAAAACGAATACAAAAATCACCTCCACGCGGCAGGTAAACACTCCGACTTCGAAACCAACAACGAGTACATCCGCAAAACATACGGCATCAATTTCGCCGACTTTCTATACACCAACATCAAAGGCCGAATCACCGAATTTTCATGCACTTACAGTCTCGCGGGCAGGGCAAACGACCACTACATCATAGCCGAGCTACACGACGCCGGCAATTTTGAAAAACAGATGGCTTCACTCTGCAAAAAATACCGACAGCACGACAAAATCGCCGACAAGGACGGCGTAGTGCGCATCAACACTTCCAAAGGAAACTCATACACCATTTACAAATTTCCAATCAAGCACACTTTCAATTCATACTTTGGCAAGATATTCAACGCAGAATCAGAATACATGATGATATACAACGACTTGGCTGTATTTGGCAAGTCGGCTAACTCGCTATACGAATACGCCAACAGCATCGACAACGGCAAGACCCTCGACAACAACTCCACTTACAAAACATTCTCCGAATACGTTGGCGAAAAAAGCAACCTATATTACTACATAGACATCGCTTATTCGAAAAACGACATCTGCAAAATTCTCTCTCAAGACAACGCCGACGACATCTCGAAAAATTTTGCAAAACTCCACAACATACGCTCTCTCGCATTGCAATTCAGCTACAACAAGCAGAAAGACAATTTCTACACCAACGCCGCCCTCATGTACAGCGCATACACAGAAGCCGAGAGATACATCTCGTGGATCGCCCAGACCGACACCACAATACGTGGCAAGCCTCAGATTGTGAGCCGCCACTACACCGACGAAAAAGACATCATCGTACAAGACGAAACATTCAAGCTGTACCTTTTTGACAAGACGGGCAAACGCGAATTTTGCAAACTCATTGGCGAGCCCATCACAAGCCAGATATACCAGATAGACATATACGGCAACGGCAAAAAACAATACGTATTTGCCACCGAGCATTTCCTACACGCCATAGACCGCAACGGCAACTACCTCAACAACTTCCCCATAACGCTGCCAGCAAAAGTGGCTACGGAGATTTCTGTATTCGACTACGACGGCACACGCGACTACCGCATTTTTGTGCCGTGTACCGACCGTTGCCTGTACGTATATACAAAGGAAGGTGTGCCGCTCGACACTTGGACGCCACTGCGCACCAACGAACCGTTGGTAACACCAGTGCAATTTTTCCGCATAGAAGACAACGACTACCTCATATTCGCCGACAATCTCAAGACATACATCGTAAACCGGCGCGGCGAAGTGCGCATCAACGTCACCAACAGCTTCACAAAATCCCGCAACTCGCTATTCTACCTCGAGGCGGGCGAAGGCATCGAAACGAGGTTTGTAACGACCAATTCGGCGGGCGAAATCAAGTACATATACACCGACGGCTCTTGCAAATCCAAGACATTCAAGAATTTCTCTGCCAACCATCATTTTGTGCTCAAAGACATAGACGGCAACGGCTCCAACGAATACATATTCACCGACCAAGAATCGCTCCACGTATTCCGCGCCGACGGCTCCGAAGCGTTCTATTACGGCTTTGACGACAAGGTGGGCAAACCCAGCATATTCCAATTTTCGCGCAACGACGTCAGGATAGGCGTCACATGCAGGGCGCAGGGACAGATGTTCCTCTTTGACAACAAAGGCAAGCTGTGCAGCGGATTCCCATTGCAAGGCACCACCGACTATTCAATCTCCAAACTTGACAAAGACACCAAATTCAGCCTCCTCGCCGGCAACGCCGACAATTATCTGTACAACTACTTGATACAATAAACATATATTCCCCAAAAAAAATAAAGCCGCTTCGGATAAAGAATCCAAAGCGGCTTTAATCATTATTTGAGAATTATCCGCCAATAATTGCATTTCCATAATTTCTTGGCGGAGAATTGTGCTTCTTAGAACAACGTGGTAACGTTACTTGGAAATTTTCATACTTACCACAGTAACATTAGCCCAATTAGCACCCTTGATTGCGTGGAGATGCGCATAACCCTTGTCCGCAACAATCTTTGCGAGATCGATGGTATATGTTTTTGTACCGTCGCCATTGTCAACTACAGTCTCGTATGCGGCGGTTTGGTCGGCATCATTAGGAATTGCAATCAAGTGGTCAGGAGCCTGACCTTCTGCAACGTCACGGTTGAGCATGAAACGAGGTTCGCCCTCGGACGCAACTACTACCAGTGTTTTGTAAGCAGAAAGATCAATGTAGTTGTTCACACTGGGATCACCATAAGGCTGACCAGTAGACTCTCCAACAACCAATTCGCAAGCAGCAGCTTCTACGATTTCGCCATTTACCCAATCTGTCCAAGAGCTGAATCCATCAGTGGTGAGATCACGCTCGCTCTTCTCCCAAACGGCGTATAGCGTAGCAGCAGCATCTGCTGTGAACGAGGCAACAACTTCGCCACCTTTCTCTGTCGCCCAGCCAGTCAAGATGTAGCCAGGTCTGGTGGGAGTCAAAGAAGTAAGGTCAACTGCTTTTCCCTTCTCTACTTGAACAGCAGTCTTCACACCTTCTTCCACTGTGCCACCCTCAAGTTCGAAGGTGATCTTTACCTTTGCAACGCCTACTGCAGCGGAACCGACGTCCTTGGTAACTTTCATGCTATTAACTGTAACATTAGCCCAGTTAGCACCCTTGATTGCGTGGAGATGTGCATAGCCCTTTTCATCAACAATCTTTGCGAGATCGACGGTGTATGTTTTTGTACCGTCGCCATTGTCAACTACTGTCTCGTATGCGGCAGTTTGGTCGGGATCATTAGGAATTGCAATCAAGTGCTCCGGAGCCTGACCTTCTGCGACGTCACGGTTGAGCATAAAACGAGGTTCACCCTCGGATACTACCAATACCAGCGACTTGTAGGCAGAAAGATCTATGTAGTTGTTCACACTGCCATCACCATAAGGCAGACCAGTAGACTCGCCAACAACCAAATCGCAATGGGCCGCTTCCTTGATTTCGCCATTTACCCAATCCGTCCATACGCTGAATCCGTCGCCAGTGAGATCCCATTCATTCTGCTCCCAAACGGCGTAGAGCGTAGCAGCGGCGGTTGCCGTGAACTCGGTAATCACTTCACCACCTTTCTCTGTTGCCCAGCCCTTGAATGCAAAGCCGCTCTTTGTAGGTGCCATTGACGCAAGGTCAACATCATCATCCTTCTCTACTTCGATAGTGGTCTTTACACCATCAGCTACTCTGCCGCCATCGAGGTCAAATGTGATTTGTATGTTGGTGTTATCTGCCGCCGGATCCTTCCAAATAGCGTAAAGGGTCTGGTCGCCTTTGATTGCCAATTCGTTGTATTCCAACTTGTCCTTGGAGGTTGACCAACCTCCAAACACCATGCCGCTTGGGGGTGTGAGCGCACTGCCGTCAGGCAGCAAAATTCTCTCGCCAATCTTGAATGTAGTGGGGTCCACCGTACCCGTGCCGCCATTGACGTCGTAAGTGATTGTGTACTCAGGCACATCGTTTTTTTTGGTGACCACTTCGTCGTCGTCATCTTCACCGCAGGATGTCGCTACAAATGAGAACGACAACATCCCTGCAACCAAAAGCAAAGACGACACTCTGAAAAATCTTCTCTTCATAATGCGTAATTTGTTTTCTTATTGTTAGTAGTGTTATTAATTGTAATTACGCGCCAAATTTATAATGACTTTTTTAAATTTCCAAAAAAAAACGCAACTATTTTTAAATTATTTTTACATTTCCTTAACATACTGACTACAATCAGATTACAACCACATTGCAAAAACACAGATTTTTACTCCCCACCTGCATAATTGCTTGCCTGAACTACATTGATTACATAGTCGCCGAGGTGTTCGCACTCGTTGATGAAATCCATGTACGACACGCAAAGCTCATAACTGTACTTATTTTCGTCGATGTCTTTGATACTGTGCTCCTTGAGCATCTTGCGGTAAGTGTTGATGTCCTTCTCAATATCGTAGGCGGTGGTCAGGTCAAATTTCTTGTCGGTATTGTTGAGCATGTATATCATATTGTCCAACGCCTTGTCCACGTATCCTACCATCTTGTTGATGTTGCTCTGCTGCTCCGGCGTATATTCGAGTTTCTTTTCGCGCTTGTGTTCGAGTGTGCGTCCGAGGTTGTTGCACGAATCGCCAATACTCTCAAGCTCCGATACAAGTTTGAGCATCTTGAGCATCTTGCGCTTGGATTCCTTGGTGAGGCCGCCAGCCTCCATCACCTTATTAATATAGCTTGCAATCTCCAACTCCATCTTGTCGGTGATGCCCTCGTACTTATTTACGCGCTCGTATTCTTTGCTAAACTCTGCTTCCTTGTCGGTGGCAAGCATAGTTTTCACCATGCCAAACATCTTCTTGCAACGCTCGCCAAAGGTGATGATTTCATTTTGCACCTCGCCAATGGCAACCTCAGAAACCGTGCTGATAGTACCTGTCGGGATGAATTTGAGGCGGAAGTCGTCCTCGTCCTCCGTGGCAGGCACAAGGCGATACACTATCTGCTCTATCTGCGGCACAAACCACACGAGCAGCAGAGTATTGAAGGTATTGAAGGCTGTATGGAACATCGAGAGTTTAAATTTGGGATTGCCGTCAGAATGAAGCACCTCGGCAACAAACCACTCCACGGCGTCGCACGCCCAATATATCACGGGCAATATGATGACAACGCCAATCACATTGAAGAGCATGTGAGCCATAGCCGCACGCCGCGACATCCTGTTGCCGGTCATGGAGCCGAGCAGAGCCGTAGCCGTAGTACCGATATTTTGACCCATCGCCAACGCCGAAGCCTGATAGAATCCAAATCCGGGGATGTTCATACCAAAGAGCATCAATGTAATCGCCATCGTTGCCGCCGACGACTGCACCACAGCCGTAATCACCGCGCCCACAACTACAAAGAGGAGTATGGCGTAGTATCTATCGCAATCGATGTTGCTTAGGAGGTTGGCTACGTGAGTATTGAGATTGAGGGCATCGGCGGCGTCCTGCAAGTACGCAAGACCGAGAAAGAGGAGCGAGAAGCCCATAATGGTCTGGGACACTATCTTGATTTTGCTGCGCTTGATAAAGAAGGCTGGCAGACAGAATGTTAGCAACGGCAACGCAAATTTGGCGATGTCCATCTCCCCCACCACAGAGATTATCCACACCGTGGCGGTGGTGCCTATATTGGCGCCCATAATGACACCGATGCTCTGCCGCAGGGTCATCACGCCCGACGTAACAAGCCCCACCACTATCACCGTAGTAGCCGAGCTCGACTGCAACATTACCGTAACCACGACACCAGTCAGGATGCCCATTATCCGGTGCTTGGTCATTACAGAAAGGATTTTGCCGAGCCTTTCGCCGGCAAATTTCTCGAGTCCGCTGCTCATCTGCGACATACCGAAGAGAAACATCGCTATCGCGCCGCATACGGTCAGCAGATTGATTAGAGTGTCCATTGATTCATTAAGGATGTGTTTATTTTCGGGTACAAAAATATTACATTGTCGCGACATTATCAAAATTTATATCGCAAAATTGTTTTTTTTAACTATAAAATAAGATGATGTTTCAATAATAACGTTTAATTTTGCACCGAAATTTAACATCTCTCACGGTCAATATCTCTCACGGAGACACGGAGTACACGGAGAATAATAAAAAAAATTAAGGCTCACAGAGGCACGGAGCACACGGAGAATAATACCACCCTCCTCTCCGTGCCTCCGTGAGAGACAACTACTAAAACCAGAAGAAAAATGAAATATTTATTTGCTTTTGTTACAACGATTTTAATGACCCTCAGCGTGGCGCAGGCGCAGACCAAGGTGCGCGGCACTGTTACCGACGGGGAGACCGGCGAGCCTCTGCCTTTCGTCAACATCGTATTCAAGGGCACTACCATCGGCACCATCTCCGACGTGGACGGCAATTTCTTTATCCAAGCGCACGTGGACAGCGACACTTTGGAATTTTCGATGATGGGATACACACCTTATTTTTATAAGGTGAACAAGGAGTCTTTTCAGGAAATCAACGTGGTGCTCGACGCCGACAATTACGAGCTCGGCGAGATTGTGGTGCACCCCGGCGAAAACCCCGCGTGGCGCATCATGCGCAATGTAGCCGCCAACCGCAAGAAAAACGACCCCGACCGCTTAGATTCTTACAAATTTGAGGTATATAACAAGATGGAAGTTGACATCAACAACATCCACGGCGACTTCACCGACAGGGGCATACTGCGCAATTTTAGTTTCATCATGAACTACGCCGACACATCAGCCGAGACGGGCAAAGTATTTCTGCCGGTAATGATTACCGAATCGCTCTCCGACGTGTCCTACCGCAAAAGCCCACAGCGCAAGAAGGAAGTAATCAAGGCGTCCAAAATATCCGGCGTGGAGAATGAGAGCGTTTCGCAGTACACGGGTCAGATGTACATAAACGCCAACATCTACAAAAATTACATCCCCGCTTTCGGACACGAATTTGTATCGCCCGTAGCCGATTTTTGGAAGGCCAACTACAAATTCTACCTCCTCGACAGCGCATATCAAGACGGACATTATCTCTACCACATCTCATTCCGACCCAAGCACAAGCAGACTTTCACTTTTAGCGGCGATATGTGGATAGCCGACACCACTTGGGCTGTCAAAAAGGTGCAGGCGAAGATGGCTACTGATGTCAATATCAATTACATCAACAATTACATCATCACCCAAGAATACGATTATGTAGATTCCACGTGGTTTCTCACCAAGGAGGAGATGTTTATGGACATCAATTTCACCGATTCTACGATGGGATTTTTCGGGCGCAAGACTATGACGCGCCGCAATGTGGAAATCAACCCCACTTTCACCGACAATACTTTCTCGCAAGTGGCTGTTGAAGAGACTATTGTGGAGGACGGCGCAAATCAGAAGGACGACAGTTATTGGGCAGAATCGCGACACGAAAGCCTCACCGAAAAGGAGAGCAACATCTATCAAATGGTGGATTCCATAAAAGAAGTGCCGGCCTTTAAGACCATCACAAACACCGTGGAGATGTTTATCAGCGGATATTATAAGGTGAAATGGTGGAAAATTGGCCCCTATTTCAAATTCCTTAGTCACAATGAGATAGAAGGCTGGCGAGTAAGGTTTGGCGGCAGGACGAGCAACGAATTTAGCACCAACCTGATGCTCTCGGCATACGGCGCATACGGATTCAAGGACGAAAAATTCAAGTACGGACTCGGTATGCTGTACCTATTCAACAAGAATCCCCGGCGCGGCGTATCTGTGGACGTAAAGCACGACTACGAAAAACTCGGTCAGAGCATCAACGCCCTCACCGAAGACAACATCATGTCAACCATCCTCGCCCGCACCAAAAACATCCACCTCCTGCTCGTGGACGAAGTGAAGGGCGAATACGAACACGAATATTTCAACGGATTCAGCAACACAATCGGCGCAAAATACAAGAACATCACGCCTACCAAATACATTCCGTTCCGCAATGCATCCCTCGACCACGACTATCAAAACCTCGAATCTTACGAAATGTCGTACAACCTGCATTTCTGTTACAACGAGAAGTTTGTATCGGGCGAATTTACGAGGGTAAGCATGGGCAGCAGCTTCCCCGAACTGGACCTCGAACTCACCGCCGGCATCTGGAACGACCGTGGCAACTTCAAGAATTACTACCGCGCAATCGCAATGATTTCGCAAAAGGTATCACTTGGACCGCTCGGCAAGACGCGCTACATATTGGAAGGCGGCAAGGTGTATGGCAACGTGCCTTTCCCGCTCCTGAAACTCCACGAGGGCAATGAGACCTACGCCTTCGACAAGTACGCCTTCAATATGATGAACCTCTATGAATTTGCCTCCGATACCTACGCGAGCGTAACGGCGGAGCATCATTTCAATGGTTTCTTCTTCAATAGATTGCCGCTGCTGCGCAAATTGAAGTGGCGCGAGATAATCTATGGCAAGGGGCTCGTCGGCGACATCAGCAACCGCAACTGCCGTCAAAACGCAATAATGGACTTCCCCTCAACCCTCGGCGACGTCAATAAGCCCTACTTTGAGGCTGGCGTCGGCATCGAAAACATATTCCGCTTCTTCCGCGTGGACGGCGTATGGAGGCTCTCGCATTTGGACAAACCTGGCGTTTCCAAATTTGCAGTGTTAGTAAAGATGCAGGTGATATTGTAATTATTATATGAATAATACAACCCGCTACAACCTTTCGATTTCGTCGGGCGAGAGTTTTGTGAGATTTACGATTTGTGCGGTTGACATCCCCATAGCCTTGGCTTTGATGGCAATTTCACGCATTGCATCGTTTCGACCTTCCGCTCGACCTTGTTCTATGCCGGCTTCAAGTCCACGTTTTTCCGCACCAAGAATGTGATATTGTATTTTTTGTAAAAAAAACATCAATAACTTTTTTAATTTCAAAAACTATCATATCTTTGAACCGTAAAAAAACGGAATCATGGAGAAAATGAAACCAAGGTTTGATGTAATGTTATTGCCAGAAGCGGAAGAATTTATTCTTTCGTTGGATATAAAAGTCCAAAAAAAGATAACTTACAACATCACCAAAGCAACATACATAACAGACAATGAACTCCTAAAAAAAATGGAAGGGTCTGATATTTGGGAGTTTAGGACTCTGTATAATGGCATTTGTTACAGGCTTTTGGCGTTTTGGGACAACGACGCCAAAAGCCTAATAGTAGCAACACATGGCTTTATAAAAAAGACTGACAAAACACCCAAAAATGAAATAGAAAGGGCGGAAAGCATTAGAAAACAATATTTCAACGACAAAAAAGACAACAAATGAAAGCAATTACTCTGGACGAATTAACAGATAAAGTTTACGGCAAAAAAGGAACTCCCGAACGCGACGAATACGACCGCGAGGTTGAACTGTTTGTAATCGGCGAGACCATCAAACAAGCCCGCGAATCCAAGTCGCTATCACAAGAGAAACTTGGAGAAATGGTCGGTTTGAAAAAATCGAGCATTTCAAACATAGAAAAAGGCAAAAACCTCAGTTTCGATGCATTCCTGAGAATTTTCAAGGCTATGGGAATCTCAGTAAAAATGCAGTTAGAAAACATTGGCGAAATGTCGCTTTGCTAATGCCACGTAACAAGATTTTATAACATTTCATACGACCATTATGCCAAAGAAAATAATATACTCCGCAAGCCTGCAAGACTACCGGCCGCTCATTTGGTACGGTACGCCGGTTTATGAACGCTATTCGCAATTGTACGGTCTCCTCGCAGAAGGGCTCGGCGCAGAATACGCCGAACTCTTTGCCGAACCCCTCGTGCAAAACACAAAAGCCACGTGGCTAAGCGGTTACATTACAAAAGGAACTGAGTTTACAAAACTAAACGCCGAGCGTCAGGAGTATTTCAGGGGCAGGTTGCAATCTATGATCAATAGAATAAAGGCCTTCGCCAACGAACTCAAAACCGACGCCGACCCGCACCGCAAGGAGTTTGGCGAACTCTTGGAAATGGCGGCGGAAGTGCCGGGATTGGAGTGCGTGATGATAGAAGACGAAAAGATTGTACTCGTGGCGTGGGGTTTCAGCAGCGAGAAGAGTTTCCGCGAAAATTTCAAACTCGACAACAAAATCTCCAAGCCCATCACCGACGAACCCGCGCCAGTGGTCGCCGTGCCGTCCGCTGTTGAAAGCAACGCTTCAACTCAACCGCCGCAACAGCCTGCACAACCGACTGTTACAAGTCAGACGCCACCACCGTCCAACACGCCTACCGCGCCGCCACAACCGCGCCTTTCAACATCGTCCGCAGGCACTCCGCCGCCCCCTCCCCCACCCCAAAACGAAACCAAACGCAAAGGGCTTCCTTGGTGGCTGTGGTTTTTGCTCGGCATATTGGTTGCCACGATAGTTTTTTTTGTGTTGAAGGGTTGTAGCGATAATAAAGATAATAACGCCAACAACCCTGACAATCAACCAAATGCAGACGTTCCAGAAATCCCAATACACGACAATCCCGTAGTGCCGCCCATCGACACCACTAAGATTATCGTGGACCCCGACGACCCCGGCAAACGCCGCATACTCTCCGACAAGGTGAACGTAGCCCTCGCAAAGGGCGCGGACGTGATGGAATTTGCCAATCAACTCCACGAAAAATACAGCAACGAAACGAGCATAGTATTCTGCGACACCACAATAAAACTGCTCCAAATCCAAGTGCCTGACGGAGAATGGAAACAATGGATCGACAGTCTGAAAAAATTTACAAATGTAAAACTTGCTTTCCCAAACACTCTGTTTGAAGAAAGCCTCATCGGCGACATCAACGATCCCGACATCAACGTCAGAGAAAAATCGTGGTTCCTCGACGTAGTGGAGGCGCGCAAGGCGTGGGCTGTTACCACTGGCAGCCAAGATGTAATTGTAGCCATAGCCGACAATGGATTTGACCTGAGGCACAAGGAGTTTGAGGGCAAAATCATCAAGCCTTACAACGTAAACACCGGCGACGACAATGTAAGCGTAGTGCGCGTAGAAGGTGGCGAACACGGCACGCACGTAGCAGGCACAGCAGTTGCCAATAGCAACGACGCCGGCATCTGCGGCATCGCGCCCGACTGCAAACTAATGCCCATACAACTCGGCGACCAAAACGGCGAGATGCAGAGCCTCGGCATCGTGGCGGGCATATTGTACGCCATCCACCACGACGCCAACGTCATCAACCTCTCCCTCGGCACTTATTTTGGCGAACTCACGCCGCAGGAGCAGCAGATGCTCATCAACGATTATTACAAGGACGAAGCGATATTTTGGAACGACCTATTCCAATTTGCCATCGACGAAGACTGCGTAGTGGTAGTGGCTGCCGGCAACGAAAACATCCTCGCCGGATGCGACGCATTCGCCCGCAGCAACAAGATACTCGTGGTATCGGCATACCAGCCCATCAACAACCGTCCAAAAGCCGACTTCTCCAACCACGGCAAATACGCCAACATCTCCGCGCCGGGCGTACAAATCTATTCTTCCGTCCCCGGCAACCAGTTTGGATTCCTCGACGGCACATCGATGGCAAGCCCCATCGTAACGGGTGCTGTGGCATTGTTGAAATCCAAATACCCCAACCTCAAGGCACAGGAAATAATCTCGATACTCAAAAAGACCGCCAAACCATTGCAGTCGCGCCCGGAAATCGGTCCATTGCTGCAAATATTCCAGGCGTTGCAATACGCAAGCAACGGCGAACTTTTGGTAATCCCCGACGACGCCAAGGACGATTCGTTTGCAAAGGGCAATTGGCAATCCACCACCGACCTTGTGAGCAGCGAAAGACCAGACGTCGCCGTAGAAATCCACTTCCAAATCAACGGCAACGGCTCGGGAACAGTTTGTTACAAGGAAGCCACTGGCAACCAGTACTGCGCCCCGCTCACGGTAACTTTTGAGGACGGCAAACTGATTATGATACAGAAAGATGAAGCCAACAACTCCAACGACCCCAACGACGAACTCTTCTACGACCCCTGCACATTCACCTGCAAACAGGACGGCGGCAGCAGCGGCGCAGAGTGCCTCGCCACGTGGGACGAAGAGTACGGCGCAGTAGACTTCCGTATGGTGAAAAAATAATTTAACATATTTTAATACATAAATTCAAAATTCATCATTATATTTGCAAAAAACATTAAGCAATGACAACAGAAAAACAGAAACTAATAGAAAAGGAGCGCAAAGGCGTTCTCGAATTGCTCTTGCAGAAAAACGGCTTGAAGCGGAAAGAACTTGTGGATTCGCTTTTGGGCATTTGGGTTGCAAGTTGGGTTGACACGCTCACAGAGGACGAAAAGAAACAGTTTCCGCATTTGGTGTTTTGAGTTATGACGAGAATTGCACAAATATTAAACTCTAACCATATTTTTGTGGATACAAATGTTCTTGTAGGCGGTTATAGTGGCGATGCTCGGTATCAAAATGATGCTGAGTGTCTGCATTATCTCTATTCGCTTGCAGGCAAGCGACTTTACATATCGTCACTGAGCGTGGCGCAACTCATATCCACGTTTCAAAAGAGAAAATCTAATGAAGAAATCATAAACATAGTACGTGATTTGCAGCATCGTTTCATTATCATCGATTTCACAAACAACGACATTAATGCTGCCATTGCAGCAACAGGGGATGACATTGAGGACAATGTGCAGTATGTGTTGGCAAAGAAACAGAAGTGTCGAATTATAATTACCAACAATTATAAAGATTATCGCGCCTTTCAAAGTGTTCAAGTGTTCAAACCTACAAATGTAAGGCGAATACCCAAATAATAAAAAAACAAAATTTTCAATATAAAATTTTACAAAAAATATTTTTTCCTTTCAACAAAAAAGCATTATCTTTACCGAATATTTCAAACGTCAAGAATACTACATTCAAAAATTAAACATATAAATGAGCCAACCAATAATAACAACTGATATTTCGCAGATAAGGCCGGTCTTTGCGGACGGTGCAGGCGAGAATATCAAGAGATATACGCAACTAAAACAGATGTTCCGCACGGGCAAGGAATACGCCGTGCTTGCGGAGCCAATGCTCGACGGTCCAAACAAAATCACCTGGCACACCGAGTTTGAGGGCACGCCCGCCCCGTTCAACAAACTCACCGAAGACGAGCGCGAGGCAGCCAAGGGACGCATCAAATTTCAGGTAAACCAACTGTACAAGTCGGTATTCAAACAACTGTACCGCAGCGATATGTCGGACGTCGCCGATATGTTTGGTGTAATCGACTCCTGCATCGAAATCCCCGACTACGACAACATCTACCGCATCCAGAAGCCCGACGGCAAGAGCAACTACGTCCTCATCAAGTGGGGCTTCATCAGCGACGACTTCAACGCGCAGACCGAACTCGTGAAAAAACTCGTGCCTACCAAGGTGGACACAGTGCGCATCAAGGTAATCAAAAACACCAAAGTAGCGCCCAACGAACCCGTCACTGTAATCTACAAGGGACGCAAGTTGGAACTCACCACCGACGGCAAGGGCTTCGTCGTATTGGAGGACATCCCGCTCGGCGACAAATTCTCCGCATACGCCGAAGACAAGGATTCCACCACCGACTACATCTGCGACGGCAGCGACGAGTACCACCTCCTCATCGGCACAAGGAGCGCAGATATGAATTTTGTAATTACCGACGCATCGGGACAGCCCATCGCCGACACCGACGTATCGTTCACCTACGACGGCAGGACATATTTCGAGACCACCGACAGCCAGGGGCGCATCCGTCTTCGCGACATCGCCGAAGGCACGGTAGTAGAATGTAAGCAGCGCAACACCGCCAAATCATTCGTCTGCGACATCAACCAGCGCGAATACCTCTTTGAGGGCGAGCGTCCTGTGGCTGAGATAGATGTAGCCGTAATGAACGAAAACGGCGAAGGAGTGCCGGGCATCGACGTCAAATTCACCTACAACGACAAGAGCCTCAGCGTATCCACCGACCGCAACGGCAAGGTGTCAATCGACAATATGCCGCCCGACACCGAATTTGAGATAGAGTGCAGCGGCAACAAGTACCAGACCGTATCCACGCGCCTCACGACGCACGAGGGTCTCAATATGACCGAAATCAAAATCAAAAAGGTATCCACCAAAGGCTCGATGACCATCAAGGTAGTTGACGAAAGCGGTATGCCGATAGCCAACACCCTCGTCCGCTGCGAGACCGACGACTTCCGCCAGGAACACTACACCAACGAATCGGGCGAAATCTCATTGGAGCAGGTAAGTTACAATTCCAACGTGGTTTGTACGCAGATAATCAACGGATTGGGTTCTCACAGGCACACATTCACATTCGTGCCGTTGCAGACCAACTACGTCCTCAAAGGTATGAAAATACTCGCCGACGTTACCGACCTCTGCATCCACGTCACCAACAAGAAGAAAGAAGTGGTGCCCAACCTCCGCATCACCATCGACGACAGGCACAATTTCATCAACCGCATCACCGACAAGGACGGCGACATCCATGTCCAGGGGCTCGAACGCGGCAAATCGTACAACATCTCCACCGAATACGACGGCAAGAGCACCGAACTCACTTACATACCGCAACAGCCGCAGGAACGCCTCAACCTCCAAGTTGGCAGAAACAACATCGGATTCCTCCTCTGGTTGATACCGCTCATCGGTCTTTTGGCTTGGCTGATTGTTGCGATTATCATCCCAAAAATCTCCGAGATGATGAACAGCGCAATCATCGTGGAAGACACCACCACGCAAAACAAGCCCGACACCACCAACATCGTCCCCATCGTACAAGAACCCGAGCCAGAGCCAATCAAAGGCATCCTACTCACCATCAAGGACGGCAAGACGGGCGAAGCAGTATCCGGCGCAAAGATAAAACTCGAATACGGCAAGACCAAACTCGACGCCGTATCAGACTCCCTCGGCAAATTCAACTTTGAAAACGTGCCGATGGACGACTCTACATTGCAGGTGAAAGTAACCGTAACAGCCGACGGCCGCCAAGACTACACGACGTCGTTTATGTACACGCCAGAAAAGGTAATCGAACTCCTCGAAACCTCATTCGACTCAAACGACATCCCCGTAGATTGCGGCACAAAGATAGAATCTAAGGGCTACCACTCCACCATCCGCACCGTAAATGTCAAAGTGCCAAAAGGCAAGCTGACAATTGGTTTTGCGACATTCTACATCGGCGACGAGATGATTGTCTATAAAGGCAAGGCTTCCGAAATATCCGAAGACAAGGTAATCTTCCGCACAGATGGTTTCATCAAGACCAATTGGAAGACCTTCGTATTTGATTACGACACGCCCGACGGCATCATCACCGTGCGCATCAACGGCGGCGACAACTCAAAGACGCAGTGGTACTTCAAGGTATTCTGCCCGACCGCGCCCGCCAAGCCAAAGACGTCAAATACAACAACGAAATAAAACTCAACGACAATGAACATCGTATCCACCAAAGAAATTTCGGACATCCGCTACCTGCTCGGCAGTTCGGTGACAGCACCAAACATGTACCGGCAGATAAGGGCAACGTTCCCCGATTCCAACGTCTATATGATATTCGCCGAGCCAATCGTATTGGAGGACGGAAGGAAGATAGCGTGGTCGAGCAGTTACCCGGGCGGAGCGGTCTGCTACTCGCGGCTGTCCGACGAGGACAAGAGCGAGGCGCAGGACATCCTCAGCCGCGATATGAACGCACTCGTAAACGCCGTCAAGAAGTTCAACGACAATTCCATCGTGGAATTCATGAACAACTGTATGGAAATCCCCACGCTTGACGATGTTTACCTTGTGGGCGCGGGACCCGACCGCCACGCCGTAATCACAGAATGGGGTTTTGTACCCGATACGCCGGGCGCGGAGAAGGGATTGCTCATCAAATTCCTCAATATCAGGAAAATTCCGATGAAATTCAGCGTTGTCTATAACGACGACCTCACGCCCGCGCCATTCGAGGACGTTCTCTTTGAAGTGGACGGCAAGCCAATGTCAGCCAAGAGCGACGCAGAAGGCGTCATCACCCTCGAAAAAATCAAGGAAAACGCATTCGTGAAGGCTTGGGACGCCCAGGACGACGAGAAGAAGACCTTGCAGACCTACAATTGCTACCCCGACGGCAAATACACCATTAAGGTAATCCCCAAGGGCGATATGAAGGTGCAGGTTGTTGATCAGGACGGCAACATCCAATCCAACGTAACATTCCTCTTCACCTACAACGAGCAGACCATCCAAGCAGTCTCCAACGCCGACGGCATCATCACCATCGAGCGTCTCAAAAACGGCACCAAGGTAGAGGCATACCAAAACGGCGAAACAGGCACTCGCGAAAACCTGAACACATTCATTTTTGACCGCAAGACACCACTATATAAAATAGTATTGCCGGTGATTAAAGTGGCTGAGCCTACTCCCCCGCCGCCGCCACCGCCACCGGAGACGCACAATATGCGTTTCAAGGTAGTTGACGAGAAAAACAACGTCGTAAAGAGCGCGGAAATCACCGTCAAATACAACGGCAAGACCGAAACCCTCTGGACCGACGCAGAAGGCTACGCTGAACTCAAAGACGTACCCCTCGGCACCGTCGTAGAGGCCAAGGCAAAAAAATAATTTACTCTCGCCAAAAATTACAAGAATGGCCAAGAATTAAAAGAATTTTTTATCGTCGTAGAAAAAAAATTCTTTTAATTCTTTATAATTCTTTAAATTTTTGGATACAAAACCCGACGCCGCAAGGCGTTGTCTAACAGTTTGTTTCATTTAATTATATGCAAAAAATGGAAGGACAAGGCACATTCGTCAATAGTGGAAATGATTCCGAATTTGTGGTAACTGTAAGAGGACGGCATTACAGGTGGCTGTGGTTGTTGTTGCTGTTGCTGCTGCCATTGCTGTTGTTATTGAGATTCGACAAGGACGTGGCGTTCGAGACCCTTGACAGCAAGGACAACAAGGCGGTTGGCAATGTCAACCTTGATTTCTATTATGTCGATTATGCTTTGATAAAAACCAATCCTTTCAGATTTTTTGCAACGGATACCATAAAACTTAACGGACAAACTGCACAGGATGGAAAATTGACGTTTACAAATGTATCATATACTTTATTTTCAGTGATTTTCCACTCCGGCGCAGAGACCACGGTAAAGGCGTCCGCCCACTGTGCCGCGTCCGACACGTTGCACCCAAAATTTGCCATTTTGCAAGACGCTCTGCCATACCACGTCGGCATCGGTTTCGACAGGGCAGATTTGATTTTCAAGGTAATAGATAAGGATGACAATCAGCCACTTGCAGGGGCGGATGTTGAAGTAACAGTTGAAGGTGATGCCAAACGCCTTACCACCGACCCCGCCGGATACGTTGCCATCGACGGCGTAATAAGGTGCGGCGATGTAGCCGTCAACGCCCAAAAAGAGGGCTATATCGGCGACACAATCAAGGCAGACGTTGCAACTATCCTCCAAGGCGAACACAACGCCACATTGCTCCTGAAACCCGGCAAAGGCATTGTTTCGTTCACCGTAGTTGACCTCGAAAACGAACAGCCCATCGCCAACGCCACCGCAAAACTCATCATCAACGGCGAATCTACAAGCATTACCACCAACACCAACGGCGTTGGCAAAGGCTATTTTGAAAACGTCAGCGCAAAGAATCAGTTTGAACTCGAATTCTCGCGTCAATATTACCATGATACTTTAAGCAAGAAGTGCAAAGTACCTGAGTTTGAACGCCTTAAAGACAGCGACAAAATTTTTAAGATGCGACCCGAAAAAGGCAACCTCGTATTCCGCAACATCGACTCCATTACAAGCAAGCCAATAGCGGGCGCGGCAAACCATATTTTCATCAACGGCGACGACAAAGGAACGCTATATTCCAACCGTCAAGGCTGCTTTACAATTGGCAACATCGGCGTCAACGACGAAATCAAGATAGAGGCCACCGCCGCGCAATACAAGCCCCGCACCGCCTCCATCAAGGGCAGCGACGCTATGTCCAACAATCAGCACAAGCGCGACGTCGTTATGGAACCCAAGCAAATATTTGTAAACTTACAACCGCCGACCCGCAACTGTGGCGTACATTTCTCCGGCACGTTGCTCTCCGACACCAAAGTACAGGGGCACATCTCCAAAATCTACGAGCCAGACATCTACGGCGAGTACGTTGGCGACGGTCGGTATGCCAACAATCAAGCCGCCTTCCCGAAAGCGGTCAAATATACCTTTGACGCCATCGCGGTTGACAAGGGCACTCACCTCAAAGTATATAGCAAGCCCAACTTCCAAGGCGAGGTACTCCTCGACGTTTCAGGGCCTTACCTCATCAACAATGTCAAGTGGAAAAACGAATCCCGCATCAAGGACTTCATCACCAAGACCTTCTCCCCCGAATTTGAGACCAACTACCCCAAATCCTGCCGCCATTGGTCAGAATCCAATATGAACGCCTGGGACTTCGGCTCTGTGGTGATTACGTGCGACAAATAATCCCCGACGCCTGCAAAATTCAGCATCGGGGATTCATTATTTTCCTCAAACAAATTTTACGGATGTGGTGTCTTATTGTACACGGTTTCAAATACTTCGATGTTTTTCATTGCCGAAAAATAGCCCAAACAGGTAACATCGGGGTCGGAGCATTTGAAAATCGGCGTGGGGTTCATATTGTCGATTTGGAGACCGTAGAGATAATTGTAGGTCTCGTAGTCGATGGTCATGATTTCGAGGCGCATTTGGTCGCCGTCATAGACAATCATCTCATCGTCAAGCTCCATATCTGAATCGTAATAGAGGCTCATCGTGCATGGAAACTCACCCTTGCCGCTGATTGTGCCCCAAGCGTAAATCTTGCCATTACGCCAAATATCCACACGCACGTACTTTGTAACAGTGTCGGGATTGTCGATTATGTCAAACTGCCAACACTGCATCCAGTCCATCAACTCCGCCCAGACAAATTCAGGTTCGGTGGTCTTGACGGGTTCGTTGACGGTGGAAACGGCGGTGTAGGTAAGTCCGTCGTTCTTTACTTCGAGAGTGTACTGATGGCCGGGCACGACGTCGATGTTTTTGGCAGGACGATAGAAGCCGTCGCTTTGGAACTCGAGTTCGGTGGCAGTGCCGTCGTCGGCAATGATGCGGACCGATTCGCATTTGAGGCCGGGCGACTTCACAGAATCGTTCATATTGCGCGTGCGGGTGAATTTCACCTCGGTCTTGTCGCTTGTAAGGATGCCCTCGATGACCGGCAGCGGGTCTATCTCGTGATAGTCGAGGTCTATTTCCTTTTCGCACGATGCGAAGATTGTCAGGGCTGCCAATATGTAAAAAATCTTTTTCATTTTTATAAAAAATTAAAACTTAATCGTATAAGTTACCGACGGGATGATGCCGAAGAGCGATGTCTGAACGGTTTTGGTGCCGGAGGGTTTGGTGTCGTCGTTCTCAAACGAAATCATGTACGGGTTGTAATGATTGTAGAGGTTGTAGATTCCAAAACTCCAAATCCTTGTGTAGTTGGGACGCTCTTTGGTATTGTTGATGCCCACGTCTAAGCGGTGGTAGGCAGGTGCGCGGTAGCCGTTGCGCTCGTTGAAATAATAAAGCGTCCAATTGACAGCCTCAAATTTTGCGCTCGGAGCGGTGAGAGCCTGTCCCGATGTATAGACCCAAGTTGCCGAAAGATCCCATTTGTGGTTCAGGCGGTACATTCCAACGATTGAGATGTCGTGGCGGCGGTCGTTGGAGGCTGTGTACCAACGGTTTTGGTTGATGCCGTCGATTTTGTTTTCAACCCACGAAAGAGTGTATGAAAGCCATCCTGTGAAGTCGCCTAAATTTTTCTTTACGTAAAACTCCGCGCCGTATGCCCTGCCTTCGCCACGAAGCACAATGCGCTCCATTTCGACAGCCGAGGCGAGGTCTTTGCCGTCCTTGTAGTCGTAAACATTGTCGATTTGCTTGTAGTAGCCCTCGATAGAAAACTCGTACTTTTTGTCCTTGGTTTCAGCCATATAGCCCGCGCTTATCTGGTCGGCAATCTGCGGTTTTATGATGTTGCTAATCATCATTGCGCGGCTCAGGGGCGACGAAAGTCCGTTGTCGAGCACAAACTGAATGTTTTGAGTGGTGCGGCAATATCCTGCCTTGATGCTCTGATGGTCGGTGAGCTGCTGTTTCATGCTGAAACGCGGTTCGATGGAGATGTTCTGTTTTACGACCTCGCCTTTTTTGTAATGGAGGGTGTCGATGATTTCGCCGAGGTTGTCGAGATTGTAGAATGGCGCACCGCCCAAAGCATTGAAAATAACACCCCTTACGCCAGCGGAGATTTCGAGACCAAAATCCGTCTTCCAATCGCCCGAAATCCAAGCGGAATATTCGTTGGCGTCGCGGAGTTCGCGCTCGGTAATGTCCTGGTACTTAAATTCGAGCGATTTGAGGTTGATGTGGTCAAATTGGAAACCGACATTGATTTTGTGGTTTTGGGTTGGATTGATAAGTATGTTTTCGCGGACGGCATGATGACGGTTGTAAGCGTCGGCCTCATTGTTCATTCCCAACACTTTGATATGCTCATCGTAGGCATAGTTGCTGTAAATGAGCGATGTTTTTGCGCTCACGTGCTGCGAAAAATTGTGCTTGAAATCGAATGTTGCGGCAGTGTTGCCCCAGTGCATTGCAGCCACGTCGTCTTTCATGACCATATTGTCCCTGCCACGGAAAAACATCACGTTGAAAGTGCCGTTTTTGTAAGGCTTTGCGGTAACTTTGGCGTTGACATCGTAGAAATTGATGGTGTAATCCTTCCACTTTTTGGTCGGCTTGAGGAAAATCTCAAAGTATGTGCGCCTTGCCGCGAGGAAAAACGATGCTTTGTTTTTCACGATTGGACCATCGACAGCAAATTTTGACGAAAGAAGTCCGATCGAGGCGTTGAGACCGTAATTTTCCATATCGCCGCTGCGTGTGCTGATGTCAAAAATCGACGCAGACGCTCCTCCAAACTGCGCCGGAATCGCACCTTTATAAAGCGACGCATTGGTGAGCGCCTCGTCGTTGAAAGTAGAAAAAACGCCCATCAAATGGCCTGCATTGTAGATTGCGGCATTGTCGAGGAGGATGAGGTTTTGTGTGGCATTGCCGCCGCGCACTTGAAATCCGCACGAACCGTCGCCCTCGCTCTTGACGCCGGGCAGGAGTTGTATGGATTTGATGACGTCGCGCTCGCCCATCAGAGCCGGCACTTTTGCCATTTCGGACATCTGTATGTTTTCAACGCCAATAATCACGTTTTCGGTGCGGCTGCGTCCGTGCTTGGCGGTTACATTTACCTCGGCTATTTCTTTGGTATCCTCGTCCATTGTGATAGTTACCTTTTCGCTGCCAGAATTGAATGTCTTGTCCAACGCCGTGTAGCCCAAGCAATTGAAAGAGAGTGTGGCGGGCATTTGCTTCACCTTGATGATGAAATTGCCCTCGGAATCGGAGATGGTTCCGTTGGTAGTACCCTTCTCCGCCACCGCAACAAACGGAAGCGGATTGCCCTTGGTGTCAATCACGACACCCTGAATCTTAGCCGTCTGAGCCGCCACCAACAGCGGCATCAGCAAAATCAAAATTAGTGCGATTCTTTTCATAATTTGTTTAATAACTTTTGTTTTACGCCGCAAAATTACATCGCGTAACCTGCAACCAAGTTGCAAAATGCGGAATTTTTATTTAGAGTTTTACATTTGAGGGAATTTCGCGCGCTCCTTCATTGTTTTTCGCAAGTATGACGGATGACGGAAAGATTTGTTACAAGAGATGTGAAAAAAAATGAAAAATTTTTGTATTTTGTATCATTAATGGCAACGACGGCGGTGTAAACAAATGTTAAAACGTTTTCACACGTCCACGTATGTTCAACGGCGTCGAGGTATGGCCTGCCAAGGAGTTTTTGGCGCGGCTGTGGAAGGGAAAAGTGATTTGTCCGTGAAAACTCAACCCTCACAACCCTTTACCACCACCTCTTCTCTCGGCGCAATAGCCTTAGGTTCATTGCCATATCCCAATCGAATAACCACTGACGGATAGGAAGTTAGATTGAGATTTTGGCGCAATTGGTCTTTCAACGACGGGATTTCGCAGGGCTGATTGCTGAAACTATATGCAATGCCTTCTGACGTGATTTTCAGGAGAAAACGCTCCAAAAACACGCCGAGAGCAACCCAATTTTTGGCGTTGTCGTCCTTGACGCAAAACACGCAGAAATGCGACACGGAGGCATTGACGGCGTTGTCGGTCTTGTTTTGGGCTTTGGGATTGAGAAACATTCCTATAATTCGCCTGCCAATTGGCTTGGGTGTCGCCGGAAATCCCAACACATTATAACACAATCCATTGCGAGTTTCATTGACGTGCTTTTTGTTGAAACGCATCCACGAAATGAGTTCACGCTTAAAAGCCGTGTCAGTCATTTGAATTATGTTGCCTTCGGTGATTTTTTGCTTGATCATTTCGGCTTCGCGGCTCTCAGAATTGCATATCATTACCGACGCATTATCATCATTATCAACATCTTGCAAAATATTTGCGGGAATGTTTTGCAGAAGATTTTCGGGAATCTTTGCACCGGTAAACTTGCCTCGATGAGTGTGGCGTTTTGGGATTGCGTCGAAAAGTGGGTCGTCATTGCAAACATCTTGTTTAGAGAATGTTACAATGATTTTGCCGTCGTTGAAGACATAATGGGAATCATAACCATAATGACGAGCGGCGGTCATCAGATTTTCGGCAGCGCAACCAAGACTTATGAAAAGTTCACGGTCGTTGCCGTCCACAACGTCGAGACGCTTGGAGAAGTCTGGCGTGATAATGATTTCATTGTCAGCGACTTGAAACTGCCACGGCTGCGAATTGTGTCCCGAAGGCGCAAGTATTGCAAACGAAATCAAAAGTTTTGCAAGTTCGATGAATGTTATTGGTTCCATTTTGTATTATAGTAGTTGCAAAGTTGAATTTTGTCCATATCGTTTATTTGTAATCGTACAAATGTAGAGATTATTGGCGAAAAACTTATATTTTTTTCGTGAAAATTTACGGAAAATGTGTCTCCTTCCGCCTCAGCCCCTCCACCTTCGACTTTAATGCGCGGAAGGTAACGTCTTCTTGTATCGCCATTGTTTTCATAATTGCAGGCTTGTCGAAACCTTTGGAAACCAATATTTTATAAAACGTTTGACGCGGATTGATGCCAGGGTATTCGTCGTCGATTTGGGCAAGAAGGCTGAGGTCAATGGTCTTGAAATATTCAAGGAATTTTTCGTAATCCTTTTTGTTCCACTGACCCGAATTGCCGTTTTCAACAAAAATACTGTCGTAGAGGATTTTGCCGTCGTGATAAATCTCGGCGTAACGGGTCTCAATTTCAGTGATTTTGCGCTGCAAACGTTGGATTTCCTTGTCGGTTTCGTCAGATCTTTCAAGAGTGTTGAGTTCGTCGATACGGTCGCGCGACTCTTTGAGTATCTGACGGTTAATAGATAATTCGCGCTCATAACGGCGTTTCTGAATCACCACCACAAACACCATCGCCGCCACCAATATCACAAACGCAATAATCCAACGCTGAAAACGGTTCTGATTTTCAAGTTGTTGCCTGTCAAAATCGAATTTTAGACCGTTTTGCGACACTTTGTAATCGTTCACCCAATTAATCAGAATGTTTTTGATTGAGATGACCACATCAGCCATTTTCGCAGCTTTCTTATAATCGCCGATGAGTTTGTAATGATTGTAAAACTCCTCGTATGCAATCAATTGCGGATACGAAACCATAATCGGATTGTTTTGGAAAAAATCCTCAGCCTCGGCAGTAAGACCACGGTGAAAATACAACTTCAAAATGGCGATTTTGGCATAATCGGCTGCAAAAGATTGAGGTCTGTCATAGAGCACTTTACGAGCATAACGCTCACATTTTTGGGGTTCGTCGTCGGCAAGAATCCACGCATAATTGCTCAGATAATAATAGTCGGTGGTATCGGCAACGCAAAGACGCATATTGAGTTTTGCAGCGTCGGGGTTGCGGTCGGGATTATGGTCGATAAAAAGAAAAAACGCCTTCATAATGCGTCCATAATCCTTTTCACGCTGATTGTGAGCATATTTGGCAACGGTATCGAGCAACGGCATCGCCGCCTTATAATCAAGATTGTTAGTATTGTAACTAAGATTTACAGACGCAAGCATATATTTCAACTCGCTGTTGTCCAACGATTTAATGATAGTTTCAGCCTGTTTGAGGCAATATACGCCATCGTTGTGCCGAGCGGAGATGTAGAGTTTGAGACTTTTTAAGAGCAATGAATATGCAAGTTTCTCATAATCAGAGTTTTTTATGTAATAATCAATCAAACTATTGATGCGCAAAGTGTCGGCAAAAGATTTAATCGCAAAAACATTGTCGTCGGTGTTGTAATAATCAAAATATTCGTTCAAAAAGTCGCAGTACATACTGTCGGCGTGCGACATCGGCGGACGGATTTCGGACTTATGATTGTTGAAATACTCCTGCGCCATCTTGTACTCGCCATCGTTTATCAACCCGTAAACCTTATCGAAAAGCGGTTGGTTTACAGATGATTGAGTGCAAGCGGCAAGGAGGAGCATTGCGACAAAAAATGTGATAAGTGATGACTGTATTCGGTCTGCGGTAATCATTTTGCATTGATTATTTGGTGCAAAGGTAATCAGAATTATTGGTAAATCGAAATTAAAAATGACTTTTATTAAATTCCCCCCAACCCCCTGATTCTCACCACGTAACAAAACGGCAACGCTGTTAAACTTTTCGCATCGAAATCCCTTTATATTGCTAATTATCAACTTTTTACACCGCAACATTGGCAAAAAAAATATTTGGAGGCAAGACGGTTTGATTGTTACCTTTGCAGACAGAAATTCAAACCACAAAATCTGTAAAAAAATGAAAACATTCAAATCATTTGCAATGGCACTTGTATGTGCTTTGGCGTTGGGGTCTTGCTCGCAGGCTCAGCAACAGCCGCAGACTGTCAGCGAGAGGGTTGACAACTATTTTGCCGAAAACCCCGACAAGTTTATGGGCTCGATTGAGATTCAGGAAAACGGCAAGACTGTCTATCAGAAGTCGCTCGGATACGCCGACATTGAGAACAAAATCGCCGTAAACGCTGACACCAAATTCCGCATCGGCTCTATCACCAAGACTTTTATGTCGGTGCTGGTGTTGAAGGCGGCGCAAGAGGGCAAACTCTCGCTCTCAGACCCGTTGAGCAAGTATTTTCCAGAGGCTCAAATCCCTAATGCAGAGCAAATTACGGTAGATATGCTACTCTACCACCGCAGCGGACTCCGCGATGTGGTCAACGACAAATTCGATGAGTTTGCGACCTATTACACCAAGCCGCAGACCCGCGCACAGATGATTGAGCGCATTGCCAAGGCTGGCACTAACTTCGCGCCCGACAGCACTTTCCGCTACTGCAATTCGGGATTCATACTCCTGACCTACATCATTGAAGACGTGTGCGGCAAGAGTTACGGCGAATTGATGAACGAACAGATTATCAAACCGTTACAACTCGACAACACTGGCATCTGCACCACTCCAATCAATTCTAACGAGGGATTTGCGCAGTCGTTTAGCATTTCGGGCGAAAGGTTGGAAGAGTTTGACCCCTCGGCGGTTTTGGGTGCGGGCGCAATGTACTCCACTCCGGGCGACCTTTTGAAATTCTTCAACGCGCTCACTTCCGGCTACTTCGGCAACGGAATTTTTGAACAGATGAAGGATTTCAAGGACAATTGGGGGCGCGGACTGTTTCCAATGGGTTACGGTGATTACAAGGGTTTTGGACACACGGGCGGCATCCACGGTTTTGCTGCGGTGATGACTAAAATTGACGACAAAACCATCGTTTTTTGCTCCAACAGTTCGTTTTCTGACGCAACCAACTTGATGAACGCAATTCTTGGCATCGCTCCCGAACCCAAACCACAATACATCACCCTCCCCACCGAACAACTGAAAAAATGCGAGGGCAAGTACACTTGCGAACAGTTGAAAATGGATGTCGAAATCACTTCCACAGGCTCTCAACTTGCGGCGCAAGCAACTGGGCAGCCGAGTTTTCCGCTCGATGCAATTTCCGAAACAGAATTTGAGTTCAAGGCGGCAAGGGTAAAGATGGTTTTCGACTTGGCAAAACACACGTTCACATTGCATCAACACGGCGGCGAGTTCATTTTCAAAAAGACCGACGAGGTGGAAAATCCACAATATCAAGCCGTTAATACCGAACAATTAAAAAAATATGAAGGCGTTTATCATTCCAACGCTTTGGGAATGGATCTCACTGTGGCTGTCAAGGACGGACAGTTGACAGGTCAGGGCACAGGTCAGCCCTCATTTCCGCTTAACGCAACGGCAGAAAACGAATTTGAGTTCAAACCCGCCGGCATCGTGATTCGCTTCGACGTGGATAACAACAAATTGACGCTGCGTCAGAGGGGAATGGATTTTGAATTGGTGAAAAAATAGGATTGGCAGAAAATTGTTGCGGAATTGAAAAAATTTCCATATCTTGCAGCCGAATTACAACTAAAACATTATGAAAAACACAATTTCAGCGTTAACAATAGTAATAATCTTGGCGCTTGCCGCCTGCCAAAACTCTAACGATATGGAAATTTACAAATTCTCCGTAAAAGACCGCAAGGGCAACGATGTGAGCCTTGCCGACTACAAGGGTAAGGTGCTCTTGATTGTAAACACCGCCACCCGCTGTGGATTCACGCCGCAATACACCGAACTCGAAGCCCTCTACGAGAAGTATTCCGCCAAGGGTTTGGAAATCCTTGATTTTCCCTGTAACCAATTTGGGCAGCAAGCCCCCGGCACCGAGGAAGAGATTCACGAGTTTTGCCAATTGAACTACAACACCAAGTTCCCACAGTTCAAGAAGATAGAGGTCAACGGCGATAATCAGTCGCCGCTGTTTGCCTACTTGAAATCGCAAAAGGGTTTCAAGGGTTTTGACCCCAACCATCAGATAGGCAAAATCCTCATCGATATGCTCTCGAAGGCTAATCCCGACTACGACAAGAATCCCGACATCAAGTGGAATTTCACCAAATTTCTCATCGACCGCAACGGCAACGTAATAGAACGTTACGAGCCAACAGAGGATATCAAGGTGATAGAAAAGGCTGTGGAAGGGTTGTTGTAACACCCCCCCACCCTACTCAAAAATTAACATCAAAATACCAATTACAGCCTGTACCACAGCAACTGCAACGCCATATTGCCCAACACAAATACCGCGAAGAAGATGTCGAGCATCAACGACGGGCGACTGTTGTAAAACACTGTTACAAAGAGGATTGTAATTGGCAGGGCTGTCATTCTCATTGCTTGCAGGCTGAACATCGGCACAAAATACGAACAGCATATCATTACAAACATTATCAGCAGCAGTCTGTAAGCGCGGCTGTGGAAGAGATTGTATTTCGCGTAGTCGTTGTAAATCAGCGCACTTGCAATGATAAGTTGCACAGCGTCAGCGGCAAGACAGATGACGCTGTTGTAGGTGATTGTGTGCAGACGAGTGTCGGAGATTTTGGTTTCAACGAAATCTTTGATTGGCTCCAATGTACCCTCAATCAGGTAATATATTGCAATGTAAAACAGCACGGGCGTCATAAATCCCAAAATATGGATGGCGAGTTCGTTGCCCTTGATGGGACGGAACACCAATATTGCAATAAGCCCAACCGCGAGCATCACCGCCGCCGGAGCGCAAAACAGGAATCCAATGCCAAAAAACAGCCCCGCGTCAAAGAATGTGTGCGTGGCATTGTCCATACTATGACAGGCAAATATCTTGATGAGACCGAGCGTGATGAAAATATTGGCAACCTGTTCGGGCAGAAGCGTGTTGCAGGGTATGTAAGTGAGTGTTGATAACAAAAACACCAAAGCAAACATCGTCGGTTTGGCGCGGGTGAGTTCAAAGTCGGAGTTCAACAGCACAAGCAATGAAATCTCCACGAAAATCAGCAACAACGACGCCACCTGCGTCCAACCGTTGATGCCACCGTCAAAAAGGTGTTCATAAATAGTGTTGAACAGCGGCATCCCATTTTCGGGCGGGATGATGTAACCCCTGATGCCCGATAGGAACATCGACGGCACAAGCAATCCCAATATTATTACTATTGCGATGATGATGTCGATGCCGTTTTGCTTTGCCTGTTTGAGTATCATTTCCGTTTTTCTTTTGGGGCAAAGGTATGGATTATTTGGGAGATTGCAAAATAGAGGGTTAGTTAATTCGTAATAATTTTCATCATTTTGCTGCACTATTCCCAAATTTTTCTTACCTTTGACACCAAATTAAATCATTCAAATCATATTAATATGAACGTCTTATTGATTGGTTCGGGTGGCAGGGAGAGCGCGCTCGCGTGGAAAATCGCCCAAAGCCCAAAACTTACTAAACTATACGCCGCGCCGGGCAACCCTGGCATTGCAGACATCGCCACAAACCTCAATATCAAGGTTTCGGATTTCGACGGCATTGCAAAAGCCGTCAAGGACAACGACATACGCCTTGTAGTCGTGGGACCCGAAGTGCCGCTCATCGACGGTCTCGCCGACTATCTCCGCAGCATCGAAAATCCTCCGCTCGTCTGCGGCCCCACCAAGGACGGCGCACAACTCGAAGGCAGCAAGGATTTTGCAAAACAGTTTATGGTGCGCCACAACATCCCGACGGCGCGTTATCAGACTTTCAACGGCGACACCTATAATCAAGCCGTTGACTTCCTCAAAACATTGCAGCCTCCATACGTCCTCAAAGCCGACGGACCCGCAGCCGGCAAGGGCGTAATCATCGAAAACGACTTCCAAGTAGCCTGCAACGAACTCAAAGAGATGTTTTCCGGCAAATTTGGCAAATCGTCAGCGGAAGTGGTCATCGAAGAATTTTTGTCAGGTATCGAACTTTCTGTTTTTGTCTTGACAGACGGACACGGCGGCTACGTAACGCTCCCCGAAGCCAAAGATTACAAGCGCATTGGCGAAAACGACGAAGGTCTCAATACCGGCGGAATGGGCAGTGTGTCGCCCGTGCCTTTTGCCGATGAGGAGTTCCGTCAGAAGATTGACACCCACATCATAAAGCCCACAATCGACGGACTCATCGCCGAAAAAATCGACTATCGCGGTTTCATTTTCTTTGGACTAATCAATGTAAAAGGCGACCCGTATGTCATTGAATACAACGTCCGTATGGGCGATCCCGAAACGGAATCCGTGATGTTGCGCATCGAAGGTGACTTGCTCGACCTGATGGAAGCCGCTGCAAATGGCGACCTGAAAGGCAAGTCAATCAAATTCAATCCCAAGACCGCCGCAACGGTGATGTTGGTATCGGGTGGTTATCCTGGCGACTACGAAAAAGGCAAGGAAATCTCCGGCTGCGAAACCGTGAAAACCTCTCAGGTATTCCACGCCGGCACCAAGATGAAGGACGGCAAACTTGTTACCGACGGCGGCCGCGTAATTGCGGTAACAGCCCTCGGCGACGACATCTCCCTCGCCCTCGCCGCCGCGCTCCAAGATGCCAACAAAATCACCTTTGATGGCGCATACCACCGCCGCGACATTGGCAAGGATTTGATAAAGTTTGGTCGCAAGTCCAAATAGTTATCAACATCAATTACCGTTGATTAACAACAAATTACGTCAATTTTCCACCGCCTACGGCGATGGGAGTTGATAAACAAAAATTACCGTCAATTTTTTCGTCAATTACCGTCAATTTTTTCTCTTAGAATAAAGAAATTGAGTTCAATTGATGGTAATTGACGTTCAAAGGAAAAAACGTCGTAAGGCGTTTGCAAAGCAAAAGAATTTACGTTAAACAAACAATCATATATTATGGCAAATATTCCTGATTTCAAATACGCCCCGATGTTTCAGTTGGGCAAGGACGAAACCGAATACTATCTCCTCACCAAGGAAGGCGTATCGGTAAGCGAGTTTGAAGGCAAGCCGATTTTGAAGGTTGCGCCCGAGGCTCTCGAAAAACTTTCGCAGCAAGCATTCCACGACGTTTCGTTTATGCTGCGCCGCTCTCACAACGAACAAGTTGCCAAAATCCTCCGTGACCCAGAGGCTTCCGACAACGACAAGTACGTGGCCCTCACATTCTTGCGCAACGCCGAAGTTTCGTGCAAAGGTCAATTGCCACTCTGTCAGGACACCGGCACGGCAATCATCCACGGCGAAAAAGGTCAGCAAGTGTGGACGGGATTCTGCGATGAGGAATTCCTTTCAAAAGGCGTTTACAACACCTACACCCAGGACAACCTCCGCTACTCGCAAAACGCGCCCCTCTCGATGTACGAGGAGAAAAACACCCGTTGCAACCTTCCCGCACAAATCGACATTGAGGCTACCGAAGGTATGGAATACAAATTCCTGATGGTAACCAAAGGCGGCGGCTCTGCCAACAAGACCTATCTCTATCAGGA
>DGIK01000046.1 GCA_002393195.1 Bacteroidales bacterium UBA3824
GCTTTCAAGTCTGCAACTTTCTGAACCATAGCGGCGTCGGCTTGCATTTCGCCGTCGATGTCGAGTTCGGGAGCGGCTGCCTGAGCGAGTTTTGTAGCCTCGATTACCTTGTCAACTTCGTCGCTCTGTGCGGAACCCTTTGTGGAGAAACTGAGCATTGCCACTTTCGGGTCGATGCCGGCGAGAGCCTTGGCTGTCTTTGCGCTAATTACCGCGATGTCAGCGAGTTGCTGAGCGGTGGGCGCGATGGTTACAGCGCAGTCGGCAAAGAGGAACACGCCGTCCTGACCGTACTCTTTTTTGGGAACTACAACCACGAATGCGCCCGATACTGTGCTTACACCGGGAGCGGTCTTGATGTATTGGAGGGCGGGGCGGATGGTATCGGCGGTGGAGCATATTGCACCAGCCACCATACCGTCGGCGTCGCCTGCCTTAATCATCAGTGTACCAAGGTAGTAGGGGCTGTCGAGTTGTTTGAGAGCCTTCTCTACTGTCATGCCCTTGGCGGCGCGGATTTGCGCCATGAGTTCGGCGTAAGCCTGTCGCTTTTCGCAGGTCTTGGTATCTACGATAGTAGCCTTGGAGATGTTTTTGAGTCCGAATTTTTCGGCTTCTTTGGCTATTGTGTCGGGGTTGCCGATGAGCACGAGTTGTGCGATTCCTTCGCCGAGGATTACGTCGGCGGCTTTGAGAGTGCGCTCTTCTTCACCTTCGGGCAGGACGATGCGCTTGCCCGCTTTCTTGGCGTTTTCTCTTATCTGTTCAAGTAACGTCATTGGATTTCAGTAATTTATGTTGTTTTATTTAGTTTCTGTTTCAAGCGGCTAAGATAGAAATTTTTTGTTTTATGTGCAAAAATTTTTTTTCTATGTGCCGTTATTTCATTTTGATGCCAAAAATTCCCGTGGCTATCATATCCTCCTTCTCGTTTACACACTCGCTGCCGAGGATGTATTGGAATGCCCTGAATCTCTGTTCGCCAAGTTTTTTCCTTTCTAATTCGATGTTGACGAAATCAAAAATTTCTGTGTCGGGAGGCAGTGGCGCAAATATCAGTGCGTATTCGTATGTGGTGCCAGCGGGTATCATTGTCAACTTTGGAGAAAAATCGATGCCCGACACTTTTGTAAGGCGGTATTTTACGCCATCTGCCATCAAGTATGCCTTTCTATGTGCGCTGGCGTAAATCGGATTTTGCTTGAATCTGTTTGTCTGTTTGAAATGCAGTATTGTCTCGTCCTGATTGATGTCCACCTTGGTTAAGTATGCGCTGCCAAGGCTGTGTCCTGTTATTGTGGGCGGCTCGGCTGTCGCAATGTGTTTGTAGTGGAGATTTATGTGGCTTATTTTTGTGCTGTCGTTGATTACGACATCTATGCTCTCCGTGCTGTCGTAGTTAATTGTTGGATAATGAATGGCAAAATCTATTGCCGTTTTCTTGTACAATGTGTGCTTGTACGGGAAAGTCTTGATGCCGTTGACGTACAACATTGACAGCGTGTCGCCATTTGCCACAATGCGGCAATCTTTGGGATCAAACAGTGTGGTGTCGTGGTCTGTTGGATTCACAATATGGAAATGAAGCGACGTGGTTTCGTCGTCAATCTCAATGCGTGTTACATACGTATTTTTGACGCCTTTGAAATATTCGGGATGCTCAATAGTTGGATAACGTTCACTATTTTCATCTCTGAAATATTCTATAATTTTGTCGAGATAGGTTGGGCTTATGTGGTTTGATTTCCAATGTATGCTAAAAATGCAGTGATTCCCTGTGGATATAAAATCTAATGAATCATCAGCGATTGTTTGGAACTTCATGACATAATCGACGAAAGATCCTTTGCCGCCAGGATAATATTTTGGGAGTTTGGTTTTGTTGGGTCCGCTTACTTCAATAAGTGGATAAATATCGTAGTCAGGAAATCCATATATTCTGATGCGTGCATCCGTCGTGTCATACTCGACGCTGCGCAGCGTATCGTCTGTGAGGTTTACGGTGCGGAAATGGATTGTGGTATATTCTTGGTCTGATGCGCATTGTGTGATGGTTGTGAATGTTTTATCGTCTTGGATGTAGCAATTCTCTGAGTATGCTGGGTAATATACGGTGCTCCTTTGGAAACTATCAAGAAGGTCTATTATGGTTATTAATATTGCAACGACAATCAATAAGGCAAAACCTAATCCAAACCATTTCAATTTGGTGAGTTTTGCTTTTCTTTCCTGAAAGATTTGCAGGAAAGATTTTGATGTCTTGGAGTAGTAGTCGATGATTTCTTTCAGCATTTCGCTCCAGTCGTTGGTATTGGCGTCGTACCAATGCTTGTTGCCCAAAAATGAATTGAGTGTCCTAATATCCTCTAAGTAAAAACCATTGGCGTATGCCGCGTCCTCTGTGCCGGAGTGGTTGCGGAGTTTGTGAAATTCGATGGTTTCGTATTCCTGCTTGATGTCGCCCCAATAATGCTCCACCTCCATTATATATTTGTCGTCTGTGATGTCCACATCGCCACTCTTGATGCAGATAAGGCGTTTTTCGGGATGTTTTTTTAGTGCGTTTTTTATCTGCACAAATTCGTACATACAGTGTAGCGAGCGGAAATACTTGTCGGAAAATACAAGCACCACCACTTCGCTGTTCCATCCGATTTCCCTTTCAAAATCGGAAATCTTGTCGCCTGCGCCTATGTCCCTGACATCTAAGCGGTATTCGATGTTTTCTTGTTTGAATTGGTCCAATATCTTCTCCACGCAGTCGGAAATGTGAATCCATTCCGGCTTGCGGCTGCTATTACGCGCATACGAAAAATATACTGGTCTGCCTTTGTTGACGGTTTTATGTTGTACTGTTGGGTTCATTGGGTGGTTGGTATGTATCGTTCTATGAATTTTATTCCGTTAATACTGATTCCGTGGCTCATTACCAGCGTCATAGAGCCAGGAGGCACGGGTATTTTGTCAAATGTCAAAATGTATTCTGTGCTCTGATGCGCGGCAAGCACTTTGTATTCTGGATACATTGGGATGTCTTGGGTCAATCTGAGATGGTTTTGCTTGCCATTGGCTTCAATGTACCAGCCGCGTGATGCATATATGATGGTATCCTTATCGTATGGATTGGTGAGCCTTATTTTCAGAGAAATCCCTTGCGTGGTCTGGGTAATACTGTATATTTCGATGTGGTCAATTTTTTGTGGATATACGGGATTGTTGATGTGCTCAAATCCCAATAGCAAATATACCATAAGGGCCGCCAATGCTATAATCGGCACCAATAGCCACGCGAGGCAGCCTAAGCCCATAAATTTCAGTTTGGTTTTCTTTTGCTTGGCTTTTTCTTGTTCCAATTGAGAAAACTTGGATGCGCTGGTGTAGCTCTCGGCGATATCCTTGGCAAACTCGTTCCAATCTTGGGAGTTGGCGTTTGCGTAGTTGAGCGTGCTGAAGAAGGAGTATAGGCTTCTTATGTCGTCCATATAAAAACCGTTGTTGTGAGCTTCCTCCTCCGCGTTGGTGATAGGCCTTGTCTTGTGGTAGCTCACTTCGTCGTATTCCTGCTTTTGGTCGCCCCAGAAGTGTTCGAGGTCGAGGATGTAATTGATGTCGGACAGATTGAAGTCGCCGCTCTTGATGCAGTAAAGACGTTTTTGAGGGTATTGTTTGATGGCTTTTTTTATCTGCACAAATTCGTACATGCAGTGCAGGGAGCGGAAGTATCTGTCGGAAAATACGAGTACGATGACGTCGCTCTTCCAACCTATATTTTTTTCATATTCGGAGATGCTTGCGTTGCTGCCCCAGGTTTCGTTGATGCAGTATTCGATGTTTTGAGCCTTGAAAATGTCCGTCAGCTGTTCCACGCAGTCGGCTATATGGCTCCATTCGGGATTTTCGTCGCTATTGGGCGCGTATGAAAACCACACGGGCTTGCCCTTGTTGACGCATTTGGGCGGCTCTGCGGGCTGTGCCGATGCCTGTGGGTGATATGGCGGCGGGGTGAGGATTGTGTCTGTTGTTTTGTTTTCTTCCATTTGGTTGCAGCGTGTTTATCTGATGATGTTGCAAATGTAAAAACATTTTTTAGAAATCCAAAACGTTATGATAAAAAAAATCCTTCAACCCGTATTTACAGATTGAAGGATTTTCGCTAATTATTTAGCGGTCTGGACGAGACTCGAACTCGCGACCCCATGCGTGACAGGCATGTATTCTAACCAACTGAACTACCAAACCATTTAATTTTCGTTTGCCAACCTTTGTTTGCGGTCTGGACGAGACTCGAACTCGCGACCCCATGCGTGACAGGCATGTATTCTAACCAACTGAACTACCAAACCTTTTGCCAATGAAAACAATATTTTTGGCGGCAAATGAAAATCGTATTCTCATTTATAATAATAATCTTTTGAAAAGAGCGTCGCAACTTGTTTGTGTGCTGCATCTTTTATTGGCGGTCTGGACGAGACTCGAACTCGCGACCCCATGCGTGACAGGCATGTATTCTAACCAACTGAACTACCAAACCGTTTTATAATGGCAAAGACCGTTTTTGTTTTTGCGATGCAAAGGTAAGACAGTTTGGCGAATTGTGCAAATTTTTAAGGAAGTTTTTTCTAATTTTTTTGCAATTTTTTAGTGCAAACTGTCTTATCTGCATTGTTTCAGTGAGTTAGGAGGCGATGTTACTTGGTGCTTGGACGGCCGCAGAAGTAGAGTTTGTATGCAGCTACTGCCATATCGAATGTTGCTACGCCCTTCATGGAGGTGTAGGCTATCTTGTGGTTGCCGAGGTAGATGCCTACTACGGGGTATTTGTCGTCCTTCTTGTAGATTACAATGTCGCCAAATTGTAGGTCGTCTTTCTTGATTTCTTTGAGTGCCGCCATTAGCTTCTCCACGTCGCGATCGTATGTCGTGCCATATACGTTTTTGAATACGTTGACAACGAAGCCGATGCCGTCGGTGCCCACCTTCTTTTCTGATTTGCCAGAATAGAATGGTGTGCCCATCCATTCGCTGATTTCGGTGAGGAGCTTCATATTTTCGTTGCCGGAGAAAGCCACGTCCATCTGCTCCGAAAACTCTTCGTATGTGGCTGGTTTTTCGGCGATTGTGTGGGTTTCGTCAACGGGCTGAGCGGGTTTTTCGGGCTGTGGCGTTGCGCTTGCATTGCGCTTATCGAGGCTCTTGACGCGTCCTGCCATATAATAGTGCTCCTTGTAATAATTGAGCGTGAGGGTCTCGGTCTTTACTCCAACATTGTTGCTCGTGGCGGAATGTATGAAGATGTTGTCGCCGAGATAGATGGCTACATGGTAGATGTTGCCCTTGGAATTGGCGAAGAATAGGATGTCGCCACATTCGAGGGCGTTGCGCTCCACCTTGTTGACATTCAGCACCATAGAGCCGGATGTGCGGTAGAGTTTTTCGCCATAGACGTTTTTGAACACTGTGGAGACAAATCCCGAACAGTCGGTGCCTTTGCCTTTGGTATTGTCGGCGTACTTATAAGGTGTGCCGAGCCAAGACGCCACTTCCTTGATTAGCTCTATGTCCTCAGTGCCTTTGAACTTGACGCCGAGTTTCTTGCCGTATTTTTCGTAGTCGTCGTTTACTGACTGAGCGGTGTCGGCTTCGGGCAACGGATTCCAATCGTCTTCGGCCAAGGTGCATGATGCCGAGGATAGGAGCAATGTCGCCGTTACCGTTGCAGTCATTAAAAATCTTTTTTTCATAAATATTTGATTGTTAGTGGGTTGGTATATTGCTATTTAGACGGACGTCCGCAGAAGAACACGTCGTATGCGCCAATTGCCATATCAACAGTTGCAACGCCGTTTACCGATGTGTAGGCAATCTGATTGTCAGCGAGATAGATGCCGATTACAGGGTATTTGTCTTCGTACTTGTAGATGACGATGTCGCCAAACTGGAGGTCGGATTGCTTGACTTCCGTGAGCTGAGCCATCACTTTTTCCACGTTGCGCTCGAAGTTGATGCCATATACGTTTTTGAATACGCTCACTACGAAGCCAATGCCGTCGGTGCCGACGTTTTTCTCTGATTTGCCGGTGTAGAATGGTGTGCCCATCCATTCGCTGATTTCTTTGATGAGCTTGCTGTCTTCGTTGCCGGCGAAGCATACGCCCATCTGTTCTGAATATTCGGTGGTGGTGGAGGGGTGGAGGGCGATGGTCTCTACTACTTCATTCTTGCCGAGTGCTCTCTTCTGAGTACGCTTGTCGAGCTGCTTTACGCGTCCCGCCATATAGTAGTTTTTTTGGTAATAGGCGAGGGTGAGGGTCTCGGTGCGGACGCCTACGTTGTTGCTCGATGCGGCGTGGATGAATCTGTCGCCGCCGAGTGAGATGCCCACGTGATAGATGTTTTTGGCTGTGCCGAAGAAGAGGAGGTCGCCGCATTGTAGGGCGTTGCGCTCCACCTTGTTGACGTTGGCTACCATCGAACCTGCTACGCGGTTGAGCTTGATGCCGTATGCGTTTTGGTACGCAGTCATCACGAATCCCGAACAGTCGGTGCCTTTGC
>DGIK01000155.1 GCA_002393195.1 Bacteroidales bacterium UBA3824
AATCCCCCACCCTCATCCTAATCACCACGGGCAAATGGTCAGAATATCCGCCCGTGTATCGGGGACCGAGATAGGTGCGGAATATCGAGCCGTCTTCGTTTAGCAAAAATTTTTCGTTGAGCGGCGACGCATCGTCAATCGAAAAATGCAGACCCTTGCCTCCGAGCAAATCGCCCGACGCAATCACCTGGTCGAGAAAGTCGCCGTTGCCCTGATACCAATACGACCACAAGCCCTTCTCGCGCCACAAATAGTGCGAAACATTATAAAGGCTGCCAGGCTCCACATTGTCAAGGTCGGTACGCGCCTTCAAAAAATCGTTGACAGACATATTGTCTGGGTTGTCGTTGAAATCGCCAATGCACAAGACCTTGGCGCACTGATTGTTGGCGAAAATAGAATCTACCTTACGGCGTAGCACCGAGGCGGCACGGCAGCGCAACACATCCGTTGCAGAATATCCGCCATAACGCGACGGCCAATGATTGGCAAATATATGGATGGTGTCGTCAGAAACCTTGGCGACACCTTTCATATACATAATGTCACGTGTGTGATAAGATGAATCTGCGCCGTCAAATACAATTCTAATCGTCGATGTGTCAATAGGTTGGAAAGTTTCGGGGCGATACGCAATGGCAACATCAATGCCGCGCCGGTCGAGGCTTTCGCGGTGAAATATTTTATAATGCCCACTCCAAAGCGGCGTTTTTGTAATCAAATCGTGGACTACATCACGGTTTTCCACCTCATAAAAGCCAATCACGTCGGGAAAATCGTCAAACGTGGTCGCCGCAAGTACCTTCCAAAGACTTTTTAATTTTTGATGATAACGATACGAATCCCAATGCCGCTCTCCATCGGGCGTAAATTCGTCGTCGGCTGTGTCGGGGTTGTCGATGGTATCAAAAAGATTTTCAACGTTATAGGACACCAACACAAAATCACCGTCCCCCGGCACTGAAATTTCCACAAATCCGCAAAATAATATCGCAACAAAAATTACCACAAAAACTTTTTTCATATCATCTGTATGCCAACGTCTTACGACGTTGAATTTAACATAAATGAAAAGAATTACCATAAATTAAAAGAATTTCATTTTTGTATTCTTTTAATTTTTTTCCATTCTTGTAATTTATGGTAAAAAATACCGTCGCAAGACGGCAGTCTACGGATTGTACCGCGCACGGTTGTAGATGGTCTGCAAATCTTCTATCTGCATCAACTGCGGAAGCGTTACGGTGGGATTATTAGCCATAAAAGAACATACTATCCTAAATCCGCAAAACGATGCCACGCCGGGCGCAGACTGATTGCCAAATGCATTTGTAAAGGGGCCTTCGCCGGTGAAATTGCGGATTAAGAGAGGATTGATTTCAAATAATATCTTCTTGTCAATCAGATAATTCCAAACATTTTCCTCATATTCCACAGCCCAACGATATTGATAATTGGAATATCCCCACAGCAACGAATCGGGCGCGGACGGCATCATCGATTTTAGGAAATATTGGATACGTCCCTGATAAAGCATTTCGTTCAAGAGATTTTCGGCGGAGGCGTCGGGCTTCGGATACTTCAACATTGCCAACGTCCTGAAATAATCCACAGGCATCATCGCCTTTTCCATACGGCGGCGTTTGTAATTCTCAATGCCCAACTGTCCATACGCCGGATAATTGGCGCCAAGGTATTTTTCGAGGCTGAAAATCATCATTCCATCGCTCGGAAACACCGATTCCTGAAATCCTGAAATCACCGTGTAAACATCCGGCAAGGTGTCTTTTGGGAAATAATACTTGTAATGACGCGCACCATCCTTGTACAATGAGTCTATGTTGGCATCCTTTGGGAACGCCTTTTCGACGTCGCGAAATACATTGTTGAGCCTGCAATAACTCACAAAATCGCTGTACTGTGTCATAAAATCTGCGGTCTCGGTTTCTGGCATTCCGAGGATGCCTCGCATGTAGAGTTCCACAAAATCGCCGTACTTTTGCGTCAATACTGGCAACGCTGAATAAATGCTCTGCGGGCTTATGGTGTCGAAATCAACATCGAAACGCACTACCTTGACATCAGCATCCAAGCCGCCAAGATCCACTTCAAAATTGGCTGTCTTCCTGCACGACTGCAACACAAGCAGGGCAGCAAATAATATCAAAAGTTTTTTCATCATTTTAGTTTTTGGTAATGACGCAAAATTATATAATTTTTTCAGAAATCAATATTTTTTTTAAGACTAACAATAATTAATCAAAAACCGCGCAAAAAACACCGCGTTAAAAAAACTTAAAATTACACTATTTTAAAAAGTTAATTGATTGATTATTAGATAATTAACACTTAAAGCATAGCCTTAAAACTCAGCGAAATCGACGAAAAATCGTGCAATTTCGCTGAGTTTTAAGTGCGGAAAATGTCATCCAAAGTAACAATCCGATTGACAATCGAGGCGTGTTCGCCATTTGCAAGACCCATCGTCGTTATCAACACAAATTGTATGCTGTGCGTCTTGTCGAACATTTTGGAAGATTGAAACGCCGTTATCTTGTTCAGAAAATTGTCCGCCAATTCCTGCGACACAGAATATTTGAAGCGAGAAAACTTCATTTCGCAGACATAATCAGTCCTTGCGGCGCGACACTCCAACACCAAATCTATCTGCGCCCCCTTGCCGTCGTCGCCCTTACCCGCCCAACAATAATTGCGGTCGATGGACGGCAGCCTTAGTGCGTCCTGTATTTGCAGAAGATGTTCCGTACACAGCAATTCAAAACTTTCGCCCGCCCAAGCATAAAACGCCGGAGTGCCTTGCAAGGTGTTCCACTGCCCCTGGCTCGGCTGATGTTTGTCGATGAAACGCAGATAAAACAGCGAAAAGAAATCCTTCAACTGATAGACCGTCTCCACACGCTGTTTGCCATAGCGCGGATATTCGCGGACAATGCCCGACTCCATAAGGTTGGAAAGCAATGCGCTGAGAGTGCCACCGCTCTTGATTTTGAGCGCGGCGGATATTTCTGATTGTGTCATCCCATAAAACTTGCCACCCAAAGCCTTAACAATATCCATATAACGCTCCTTGCTTGCGTACAAGCCCGTATAGACGTCCTTAAATTCTTGATGAATCTGATTGTCGGCGAAAAAAATATTGTCGATATTTTCAGTAATTGTCAAGTTGTTGCGGAGTTTGTCAAGATAAAAAGGAATGCCGCCGAGAGCCATATACGCGATGCACATTTCGTAACGCGAAAGCCTGAACCCGTTTTTCTTGTAATATTTTTCGCACTCCGCCAAGGTGAACGGCGCAAGCCTGATGGTCTCGGTCAAGCGTCCGTGCAACCCACCGTAATCGTGGATTACATTGTCAAGCATCCAACTCGTCGCCGAGCCGCACACCACAAGCACAATATTTCGCTGACTATCCGCCCACGAGTTCCAAAAATAACCGAGTTCCGAAACCATCTCAGCAGACTGAGGTCCCGCAAGCCACGGCAATTCGTCAATGAAAATCACTTTGCGACGCAAATTGATACTTTTTAATAATTTCTTTAACAACGAAAATGCCTCGCGCCAACACGTAGGACGTGGATTGTCGGTACTATCGAGCCCCGCATCTATCAACGAATCATAAAAATGGTCGAGTTGCAGGCGGCGATAAGTCTCAAAATTCTTGTTGCCGTCCTTGATGTACGTACCCACGGCGGTAAATACTATCTTCTCGCCATATACCTGACTTACAAGAAACGACTTACCAACACGCCTGCGCCCGTATATCGCCGCAAATTCCGACTTCTTGGACTTGTAAATCCTTTCGAGGATTGCAATCTCCTTGCCCCTGCCTATGATGACCGTGCTTTTCATATTCCCAACATTAAATTATCACGGCTCAAAGTTAATAAAAATCCTACAAAAACACGCAAAAAACACCGCGTTAAAAATTCTTAAAAATGCACTATTTTTAAAAGTTAATTAATTGATTATTAAACAGTTAACTATAAATACATAGCCTTAAAACTCAGCGAAATTGACGAAAAATCGGGCAATTTCGCTGAGTTTTAAGTGCTAATCCCCTACTCATTCTTCAACGTCTTCACCGGATTTTCGTTGGCTGCCTTGAAACTTGCGGCGGTTACTACGAGGGCGGTTACTGCCATTGCGATAAGGACGCTGAGGATGAATATCCAGACGTTGATGGCGTAATGGTAGGCGAAGCCGCTGAAATATTTCTGAACCAAGAGGAAGGCTATCGGGATGGAGACGGCAGAGCATACGGCGGTGATTTTGAGGAATTTGACATTGAACATCGATAGAATTTCCATTATCGTGGCACCATTGACGCGGCGGATGCCAATCTCCTTGCGGCGGCGTTCGGTCTCAAAATAAACTATGCCAAATATGCCCATCACCGAAATCAAAATCGCAATCACGGCAAAGAGTGTTACCATTTGGGTGAGATTGGTCTCCTGGGTGTAGTTGGAACTCAAAACTTCATTTTGGAAGGTCTTTACGGGATTGCCGATGGACGGAAATTCGGGGTCAACTTTGGCGAGGGCGTCTTCGATGAAATCCATAGTTTTTTTGACGTCCGCGCCGTCGGCTATGCGGATGTAGAGGTGCACCAAGGTTGCATAATCGGGAGTATTCTGTCCCGGTATAAAAAATACGAGCGGCGACACTTCGTACTGCAACGGCTTGAATTTGAAATCCTTGCAGAATCCCACAATCTCGCACATCACCATATCGGATGCGCTCAGGAAACGATGTTCGAGAGTGATGCCAAACTTTTGGCGGGCGGTTTCGTTGAAGATATACACGCCATCCTTCGCCTTGTGGTCGGAAGGTTGGAAGTCGCGCCCCTCCACAATATCCACGTCCATAAACTTGAAGAAATTGTCAGCCACAAAAACCATATCGACGGCTAAATTCTCCCCTTCGCCGTTCTCGCTAACGAGGGGCATACTTACATTGTGCCTCATACGCGCTATCAACTCGCCGTGAGTCCAAGTGATGTCGATGATGTCGGGATTTTGGAGGAGGAGAGAGCGCACCTCGTCACGTCTTTCGGAGATTTTTTGATCGGTCTGCACACTAAGGAGATTATGACGATTGAATCCGAGGTCGGTGCTGTTGATGTAGTCGATATTGCGATGTATGAACAACGACACAATAATCAACACCGTGGACGCCGTAATCTGAAATCCTATCAGAATATACCTCAACAATGAATCGTGGGATTCGGTAATATTGCCTTTGAGGGCGAGCGCGGGCGGAATGCTCGTGATGTGGAGCGCGGGATAGATGCTCACGGCAATTGCAGTAATTAGCGGCAGCAAAATACTGATGATGAGTATCTTATGATTGGGATACACCACAGTATCCATATCCACAGCGTCGCCTACAAGCGTGGGCGCGAGGGCGTGTACAAGCACGTATGCCAACACCATCGAAATGAGCGTGAATGTAAGCGACTCGCCCACAAGAATCATCACGAGATTGGCGCGGCTACTGCCGAGTATCTTCCTGGTATTGATGCTCTTGATGCGCTGCGGCACACGGGCAAAGAAGAAATTTACATAGTTGATGTAGGCAATCAAAATAATCACGATTGCAAGTATCAGGAGCGTATAAACCACTTTGGGGTTGGCGGGCTCGTGAAAACCGTTGATTTCCGCACCCAAATGGATTTTGTCCAACGGGATGAATTTTGGGTTGATTTGCGAGAAAACTTCGGCGACAACTAAATCCAAAGAGTCTTTCGGCGTTTGTCCGTCCATCTCTACCATTTCCTTGATGATTCGGCACGCAACATCCTTGGCAACAGCCTCATCGATTGGAGCATTGGTTCTGTAATAATACGCCGTAATGCTCCAACCGCCGTTGTCGATATACTCATTGCCAATGCAGCGGAATCCGCCAAACGGATGCAACTCGGTATTGTTGGCAATGTCGTATATCGCCACGACCTCCACTTCATTGGGCAAATTGAGGTCGTATTTGAGCATATCGCCAACGTGGATGCCAAATCTGTCGGCGTCGCGGCGGCTAATGATTATCTTAGAATCGTCGATGAACCGCGTTGTGTCGCCATCTACAATCTTGATGTCCAACGTATTGATAAGTCCCTTACTGATTTTGCCGGTGCGGATGTCGAGTTTGTTGTATTCGCCGTTGCGGTTGGCGTACATTGCCCACATATCCCACGGATGCAGGCAACCATAACTCTCCACCATCGGCATCTCACGCCCAACGGTTTCGCCCATAGGACGCGAAATGATGTTGTCGCGAGTGCCGTCGCCCTTCCAAGCAAACGTCAGATTATAAACATTTCCGCAGTCCTTGATGCTGTGATTGTAATTCAGGTCAAAATCCACCACAGCCATTATCACATAAAAAGCCGCCACTGCGATTGCTATTCCGCAGATGTTCAACAGCGACGGCACTGTGAATATGTGTTTCAGTTTAAAGAGTTTCATAGCAATAATTTGTTGATTTAGTGATTTTTCCTCTCTCCTACTCTGATTTCAGCGTGTCCACGGGGTTTTCGCTGGCGGCGCGGAGGCTTGCGCCAGATACCACCAATGCGGTTGTTATCATCGACAATATGACACCTATTACAAATGGCCAGATGTTGATGTCGTAATGATAGGTGAACCGGCTGTAATATGCACTTATAATTATGTATGCCAAGGGAATCGCGATGGCAGAACATATCACGGTGAGAATGAGAAATTTGCGATTGAACATCGTGAGTATTTCCGCAATAGTGGCGCCGTTGACTTTGCGGATGCCAATCTCCTTGCGGCGTCGTTCTGTGTCGAAAAGCACGATGCCAAATATGCCCATCACTGATATTATGATTGCAATTACTGTAAAAATCGTAACCACCGCTGCCACTTGCTTCTCGGCTTGGTATTGTTGTGCGATTTCTTTTTCGTAGGTGCGGATTTCGGGATTCTGAATCTCAAAATCCGGGTCGATGGAGATGAGTGTTTTGTTGATGTAATCGATGCACTGTTTTACGTCGGCTCCCTCGGCTGTGCGGATGTAGAGTTTGCGCAGCAACCAGCCCCACGTTTCCTTGCCAAAAATATAGAATGCAAAGTTGGAGATGCCGTATTGCAACGGACGGAAATTGAAATCGTTGCAGAAACCCGCCAATTCGCATTGACCGACGTGTCCCTGTATCCGCGATTCGGTGGTGAGATTGAAGGCCTTGCGGGCGGTTTCGTTGAAGATGATTGCGCCGTTTTCGCATTGTTCGTCGCTCTCTACAAAACCGCGCCCGTCAGTCATCTTGATGCCCATAAAATCGAGGAAATTCCACGAAACAGGGCAGACATAATAGTAGAGTGTTTCCTCGGCGTTTTCCAGATTTTGACGTCCCCAATTCATTCTGCCTGCCGACACGAGGTCTTGCGAAGTCCAAGCGATGTCGATGATGTCGGGATTTTGCAACAGGCTTGCACGCACGGTTTCGCGGTTTTCGGCGAGTTTTTGGGTGGTCCAAGTGCTTAGGAGATTGTTTGTGTTGAACCCAATATCGCGGTTGCGGAGATAATCATTGTTTCTGTCGATGAAAATCGAACATATTATCAATGCCACCGACGCCGCTACTTGCAGTCCGATAAGGAGATAGCGGATAATGGAATCGTGGCTCTGTGTCATCTGACCTTTGAGAGCCATTGCCGGAGGTACTGATGTGATGTGGATTGCAGGATAGATGCTCGTCAATATTGATGCGGCAATTGCTGTCAATATGGTGATTGTCAACGCTTTGTAATTGGAATATACGATGCTATCCATGTCAACTTTGCCGTCCAAAACATACGGCATTATGCCGAATAGAATAGCCGCCGCCAATATCATCGACACCAATGTAAACACCACAGATTCGCCCACGATGCCTGCAATGAGGTCGCTGCGACTACTGCCAAGCACTTTGCGGGTATTGACGGAGCGGAGCCTCTGCGGCACACGCGCCATAAAGAAGTTGAAGTAGTTGATGAAGGCAATCACAATCACAAACACGGCAAGGATTATCAAAGTGTATGTGAGACTCTTGTCGCCGCGTGAATGATAACCATAGATTTCGCTGTGCAGGTGGAGGTCGTCGAGGGCTACAAACTCCAATTCGAACTGACCAATCTCGTTGTCAATCTCCTCCTCGCTAACTTCTTTTACATCTTTGTAGAAGGATTTTACAAGACCGCGCAACATCTCTTTCATATTACTATCGAACACAGGCTTTGGTGTGCCGTCCACAAACCGCATATAATATGTGTAAGACCATTCCGTAGGGTTGTCGAGATTGGAGTCGCCTAAGCATCGGAATCCGCCAATCCGCCCAAATTCCGTGTTGGTTTCCATCGTCTCATAAATGGCTACAATCTCAATTTCTTCTGAATTTTGGAGGTCGCTCTTTACGTAGTCGCCCACATTGAGGTTATATTTTTCAGCCATTTTGCGACTCATTACCATCTGTTGGGAGTTGATGAATTTGGAAGTGTCGCCCTCCACAATTTGAAATCCGAACACGTCCAAAAGGCTCTTGGAGCATTGCATGTACATCATTTCGATTTGATGATAACTGCCTTGCTGTTTCACATACATATTGTTATTGGGACCAGACGTAATGCATCCATACCTTTCCACGAAAGGAAGGTCGCGACCGAGTGCTTCTGGAAGGGGACGCATATTGTGGTTGTTCAATTGTCCACCGTCCATCGAATAGCACAATTGATATATGTTTTGGTGCTGCGGTATGCTCTTGTTGAAGGTAAGCTCGAAGTCGGCTATCGACACCAACACGTAAAACGCGGCGATGGCAATGGCGATTCCGACGATGTTCAAGAGCGACGGCACCGAAAACAAGGTTTTTATATTGATTGGTTTCATTGCTTAAACGATATTTTATTGTTCTATTGTGCCGCCTTACGGCGGCTTCTTTTTTCAACAAAAATTTAAGCGAATTATAACGAATTTAAGCGAATTGGCATATTAGAAATTCGTTTTAATTCATTTAAATTCGTTTTAATTTCCGTTCAAAAAAACTCCGACGCCGCAAGGCGTTGGTTCTTGTTTAGAGTTGATTCTTGACGTCGCTTACTATTTTGCCGTCGAAGAGGTTGATGATGCGCTGCGCCTTGGCTGCGTCCTTGGGCGAGTGCGTCACCATCACGATGGTGGTGCCGGCGTGGTTGAGTTCGCAGAGGAGTTCCATCACCTCGCGGCCGTTGGTGGAATCGAGATTACCAGTAGGCTCGTCGGCGAGGATGAGTTTGGGGTTGGTAACTACGGCGCGGGCAATTGCAACACGCTGTTGCTGACCGCCGGAGAGTTGCTGCG
>DGIK01000179.1 GCA_002393195.1 Bacteroidales bacterium UBA3824
TTCCAGACCAACATCCTCGCCCTCAATGCCGCCGTGGAGGCAGCACGTGCAGGCGAACAGGGCAAAGGTTTTGCAGTAGTGGCGGCAGAAGTGCGCAAACTTGCCGAGCGCAGCGCAATGGCGGCGGCAGAAATCGACCAAGTAAGCCACGGCGCAGTGTCTGTAAGCGAAAACGCCACCAACCTGCTCCAAGGCGTCATCCCAGACATCGAGCGCACCACCGACCTCGTCCGCGAAATCGCCTCGTCGAGTGCACAACAGGCAGCCGGCATCGAGCAAATCAATACTTCAATGCAGGAGCTCTCGCAGATAACGCAAAGCTACGCCGCATCCGCCGAGGAGATGGCGGCTACAAGTCAAAACCTTGTGGCACACGGCATCAGCCTCAAGGAGTCTGTCGATTACTTTAAGACTGGCATACGTCAGGAAAAAGGCATCGACTCCTCCAAAAATACGACGCGCTCCACCTCCGGCAAATCTGCCAAGTCGTTCTCTAAAAACAATGCCAAGCCATCATCGGACAAGGCATCAGGCGAACCGCGCATCACAATCACCGGCAAGCAGGAGCCCAAGACGGAAGGCAACGCCTCGCAGCGTCCCGACGAATTTGTGATGCCCACCAACAAGCCGGCTCGCAAATCCGCTCCCCAGCGTCCCAACGCTATCGAAGGCAAGTCGAATGGCACAATCATTGATATGACAGTATCAGACGACAAGGACAATGAGTTTGAGTCGTTCTAAGTGATATAAAACCAATCAATTAAAAACAGACCAACTATGTTTATAGATAATCTTCCAATCGGCAAAAAAATATCATACGGATATGTGTTGTACATAGTACTTCTGGTATCGGCGGCTGGTGCAATCATTTACCACGCCATGCAGATCAAGGGGATGCTCTCCACCGTGCAAAACAAGACCGTGCCCGAAACCGAAATAAGCCACCTCGTGCAAGAAAAAACGCTTGAAGGCATTTATCTGCTCACCAATTCTTTTTTGGTAAAGGACGAATCGCAGCGTCAAGGGGCTTTTCAGTGCTTTGACGACGCATCAAAATACCTGCAAGAATTGCGCTCTCTCGAATCGGGCGACGACCGCATCATCGTGGATTCTATAATAGAAATCATCCCGAAATACAAACAGCTCGCCGAAGAATACAGCCGTCTCAATACAGAGATGAGTCACCAGTACGAACAGCTCGAAACCCTCAAGAGCCGTTTTTACACGAGCATCGAGAATATCAGGACGGCACTCACCAAGACCATCAACCGCAATAATTACGAGAGCGTCGTAAAGCGCACAATCATTTGCGACGAACTCATCCGCACCGTGGAACACGCCAAGGGACACATGAGCAACAAGGCTTTTGTGACCGCCACCATCCAAAAAGTAAAGGACGGCATGGCAAAAGTGGCAAGTTTTGCGCCCGGTGTTGGAGCCGGTGCTGATGTCAAAAACGCCTCCGACGCCATCTCGCAATACGTGGTGCTCAGCGGACAATATTATGTCAACCAAGCCAAAACGATGGAAGACAATATGCTCAGCGCACGATACGGAGCGCAAATCAAGACAGCGATGGTACATTTGGCATCCAACAACAGCAATGAGACAAACGAAAGCACATCGATGGCTACCAAAATCGCCAACGGCATGGCTCGCAACATTACGATAGCCACGATTTTCACGGTGATTTTGGTGATTTTGATAGCAACACTCCTCATCCGCAACATCATGCGCCCCGTCAAAGAGGCTGCGGACGGCATTTCAAAGATTTCTGGCGGCGACCTCAATGTCAAGATAGAGACGACGAGCAACGACGAAATTGGCGAGATTGTCAAGCAAATCAATACGATGGCGGCAAAGATGAAGGAAGCAATCCAAAATATCACCGAGGGGTCCGATTCGATACTCCAAAGCAGTCAGGAGATGGCGCGCACATCGCAGATGATGAGCGACGGCGCGGGTCAGCAGGCGGCATCGGCGGAGCAGGTATCGAGCTCGGTGGAAGAGATGAACGCCCAAATCTCCCAAAACAGCGAAAACGCGCAGGAGACCGAGCGCATCGCCACCAAGGCTCTCGAAAACATCCTCAAGACCAACGAGGCAAGCCACAAGAACGTCAACGCGATGAAGACCATTGCACAGAAGATTTCCATCATCGACGAAATCGCCTTCCAGACCAACATCCTCGCCCTCAATGCAGCCGTAGAGGCAGCGCGCGCCGGCGACCAAGGCAAGGGTTTCGCAGTGGTGGCGGCAGAAGTGCGCAAGCTCGCCGAGCGCAGTGCTACCGCCGCATCCGAAATCGATAAGGTTTCCAAAGTGGGACTTTCCGTGAGCGAAGAATCTGGCACATTGCTCGAGCAAGTGATTCCCGAAATCGAAAAGACCACGCAACTCGTGCGTGAAATCGCGACATCGAGCCAGGAACAGAATTCTGGAATCGCCCAAATCACGGACGCCGTGCAAGGTCTCAACGAAATCATACAGCAGTACGCCGCATCTGCCGAGGAGATGGCGTCAACGAGCCAAAACCTCGCCGCACAGAGCATCGAACTCAAAGAATCGGTTTCGTACTTCAAGATTGACGATGCCAACGACAATAAAAAGCCGTCGCAACGTCCTCAGACACAAAGGCAACAGACCACACAGCGCACACAAGCGCAGAAACCGGCGGCTGCAAAACCCGCATCCACCGTGCCAAACAAATACACAACGGCTGACAACAAACCCAAACCCACCGCCCTCAACGCCCACGTTCCGGGCAAGGACAACATTACGCTCCCCAAGCAGCAGACCAACAAACCCGTTGCCCGTCCTGCTACACGTCCTGCCACAAAACCGACAGAAACCAAACGACCGAGCGTTTATGTCAACAAGCCCAACAACACGGACAACGGTTTCAAAATCAACCTCAAAGACGACAGGGACAAGGAGTTCGAATCGTTCTAAGGCACATTGTGATTGCCGACACTATTCACCCAACAGCATAAACACGCCCACCTTTTGGTCGAGCGTGTTTTTTTGTTATTGTACAAAATTTTTTTTCGTTAATACAAAAAATAATTATAAATTTGTGCGAAATTCATTTATCCAATTACTGTTAACGCATTAATTAAAAACAAGTTCTATTATGAGATATTTTTATCCAGCAATCGCGTTGACCTTCCTGCTTGCATCGTGTGGCGGCGGTGGCGAATCGGGCTATGTACAGACCGACAAAGGCGTGGAAGTCAATGTAAAAGCCACAGGCGAGAAGGTACGCCTTCAAGTAGTTGGCGACCGAATCATCCGCGTATCCGCCACCAAGGACAACGCCTTCAAAGACCCGCAGTCGCTTGCGGTGGTCAATCAGAAATGCAAACCCGATTTCAAGGTCGAGCAGCACGGCGACACGGTTACAATCGTTACCAACGCATTGAAAGCCAACGTTTTGTCATCCAATGGCAAGGTCATTTTCACCGACCTCAATGGCAATGTAATCCTCTCGGAGGCTGATAACGGCAAGACGTTGACACCCTACCAAGTAACGCAGACCCACGCCGACGGCAAGCCCGAAACCTACAATGGTTGGAGTTACCGTGCAGTGTTTGATTCTCCCGACGACGAGGCCATCTACGGTCTCGGTCAGCATCAGGCAGACGACTGGAACTACAAGGGCAAAAACGAGGAACTTTTCCAATATAATACAAAGGTGTCGGTGCCGTTTGTGGTATCGTCGAGGAATTACGGCTTGATGTTCGATTCGTATTCGTTGATGCGATTTGGCAATCCAAATCCGTATTCGTTCTTGAAGGATGTATTTACCCTCTACGACAAGGACGGCAACGCGGGCGCACTCACCGGCACTTACAACATCAAGGGTCAAGCACCCATCGTAAGGCGCGAAGATTCAATCTATTACGAGGATTTCAAGACCGTGGGACGATTGCTTCCCAAAGGTCTCGGCGGTGGCGCAACCGTAACAATCGAAGGTCAGATAGAACCCAAAGAATCAGGCGAATACAGATTCTTGCATTATTATTCGGGTTATCAGAATATCTACATTGACGGCAAGTGCGTTTATGATGCAGACGCGCTCGGCAGCGACGGCAAGATTTGGCGCACGGCTTGGAACCCCAACGCCCGCAAATTCTCCGCAAACCTCGAAAAAGGCAAGAAATATTCCATCAAAATCGAATGGACACCCGACGGCGGCGAGGCTTACTGTGGTCTCCGTGCGTTGAAGCCCGTAAGCGCAAAGGAGCAAAACCAACTCTCTTTCTGGTCTGAAATGACCCAGCAACTTGATTATTATTTCATTGCGGGCAACAACGCCGACGAAGTGATTTCGGGTTACAGAACATTGACCGGCAAGGCTCAAATTGCTCCCGAATGGCTTTTGGGCTATTGGCAGAGCCGCGAGCGTTACAAAACTCAGGACGAAATCGTGAACGCTCTCAAAGGTTTCCGTCAACGTCATCTGCCCATCGACAACATCGTGATGGACTGGAATTATTGGACAATCAACCAATGGGGCAGTTACGATTTTGACCCCGCAAGGTTCTCCAATCCGCAAAAAATGATTGACGACATCCACGCGATGAACGCCAAGATAATGATTTCGTGCTGGCCCAAATTCTATCCTAACGTTGAGCATTTCAAGGAGTTGAACGACAAGGGATTCATCTATCAGCAATCGTTGAAAGACAGCCTCCGCGATTGGCTCGCCGACCCGCTCAACGATTACAAGGGCTTCACCTACGCCTTCTACGACGCTTATTCGCCCGAGGCTCGCAAGATTTTCTGGCGTCAACTCTATGACAAACTCGGCTCTATCGGTATGGACGCTTGGTGGATGGACGCTTCCGAGCCAAACATCCGCGACTGTACGCCGATGGACTACCGCAAATTGCTCTGCGGTCCCACCGAATTGGGTTCGTCCGACGAATATTTCAATGCATATTCAATCGTTAACGCCGAGGCCATCTACGACGGACAACGCGGCTACGAGACAGCCATCGAAAAACAAGGCATCGACAAGAAGGACGCAAAAGCCCTGCAAGCCGCAGCAAAATGGAATTCCAATGGTTTTGGCAACGAGCAGAATTTCTCGCCCAACAACAACCGTGTTTTTCTGCTCACCCGTTCAGGATTTTTGGGCGAACAACGCTATTCCACAGCCACTTGGAGCGGCGACATCGGCACACGTTGGGAAGATTTGAAGGCTCAGATTACGGCTGGTCTCAATTTCTCAATTTCGGGCATTCCGTATTGGAGTCAGGACATTGGCGGTTTCTCTGTTGAAAACCGTTATCAGGCTGCACAACAGACATTTGACAAGACCAAAAAGGAAACCGAAGACCTCAAAGAATGGCGCGAACTCAATGTCCGTTGGCATCAGGTAGGCGCATTTGCACCGATGTACCGCAGCCACGGACAATTCCCGTTCCGTGAGCCGTGGAACATCGCCCCCGAAAACACCGACACTTACAAGTCAATCAAGTATTATCTTGATTTGCGCTACAAATTGATGCCGTACATCTACTCGTTGGCGGCTAAGGTACATTTCGACGACTACACCATTATGCGTCCATTGGTGATGGATTTTGGCACTGACAAACAAGTGCTCAACATCGCATACCAATTTATGTTTGGCCCTTCGATAATGGTAAATCCGGTGTACACCTACAAGACCCGTGAGCGTGAGGTTTACTTCCCGAAAGGCGAAGTTTGGTACGATTTCTACACCGGCGACATTGCATCACAAGGCGGTGAGTCTAAGACAGTTGCCGCACCTTACGACAAGATTCCGCTCTTTGTACGCGGCGGCTCAATCATTCCCTTTGGCCCCGAAATCGAGTACACCCGTCAAAAGTCAGCCGACAACATCCGCCTCTACGTCTATGCCGGCAAAAACGGCGAGTTCACCCTCTACGAAGACGAAGGCACAAATTACGGCTACGAGGCAGGACGCTATGCTCGCATCAAATTCTCGTACAACGACGCCACCAAAACCCTCACCATCGCCGACCGCGAAGGCGACTTCCCCGGAATGTTGAAGGAGAGGACATTCACAGTAGTTTATGTTAGTGCATCAAATTCCAAAGGTGCTGAGATTGTAGTGAAGTATAATGGTGCAAAGCAAGAAGTTACGTTGAAGTAATGGAGTGCGGGCGGCTCGCTCGCGTATTGGCAGGCGAGCCGCCTGCGTTCCAATCATATTACTTCAATATTATTAGCAGGCGAGCCGCCTGCACTCCAAGCGGCTCGCCTGCTTTTTTTATGCTATGGCAGTCAAGTAGTCAATACACCATCAAAAGCACTACTCCAACGATATTCGGATGGCGATTTTACAATGCCAGCTTTTACGGGATTATTGTGTATATAGTTGACTACTTTATCAAAATGTTCGTAGTCCCTGATATAACGGTCAAAATATTCCATCATCCAGACTTGTCCTGTGCGGTTGAGGAGTTTGTTGATTTGATGTGCAGTGTACGACCGCCAACAATGTAAAATATCAGACAATGAAACACCCCTGAATACTTCTATTAGTGTATGCACGTGATTAGGCATTATGCACCATTCAAATAAATTGTATTTCTTACCGTTGTGAAACATCAAATTCTCCTTTACAATTTGTGCCACATTGTCATTTTTCAAAAAACATTGACCATAGCCCGTATCTTCATACTTATCAATTAAGACAAGCATTTGTCGTTGTTTTTGTTGCATTATGGTCGGCATTTGGAGTGCGGGCGGCTCGCCCGCGTTTGACGCGGATGCAAATTGTGAATGGGGTGCGGGCGGCTCGCCCGCTATATTTGGCAGGCGAGCCGCCTGCATTCCAATAGAGGCATCCGCATTGTTGAGCAGGCGAGCCGCCTGCATTCCAACCTCACGTTTCCATTGCTCTATTACTTCGCGTGGCACGGAGTCGTAGAGGCGGTACGTTATCATTTGATAACGTTGATTTTCTATGTGCGGCAAGTATTTGCGGCAGTGATTATGGATTTCTTTGTCGGTCATAATGGACGAATATTTTCGCAAAGATAATGAATTATTTAAACATACAACATTCGTTCTACACAACTGCAAAATATAAATTTGTATTTCTCCTAATAAACCTTTATATTTGCCATCAAAAAATACAACATTATGACCAACTTCGACATTATCCGCGCTGACAATCGGCTATTGTACGAGTACATTCGCGGAAGCCATTTGTATAACCTCAATACGCCTGAATCAGACGTCGATACAGGCGGGGTGTTTATTTGCACTAAGGAACAATTGCTTGGATGTTTCGGTTATCAAGGACAAGTGAGTGATACAAGACACGACAACACCTGGTACGAAATAGGCGAACTTTTGAGGCTGTTAATCAAATCAAATCCGACGGTTTTGGAGAGCATTTTCGTGCCAAAAGACAAAATAATCGGCGAAGTAAACCCATTGATGCAAATTGTCATCGACAACAGAGAAAAGTTCATAAGCAAACAGTGTTTCAACCCGTTTTATGGGTACGCAAAGTCGCAAATAGAAAAGGCTCGCGGTCTTAATAAGAAAATTGTAAACCCTGTCAATCAACGCCTTACGCCATACGATTTTATTTATACGTTCCACGGACAGGGCAGCATAAAAATTGACACTTGGCTACAAAAACGCAACCTCCGCAGCGATTTTTGCGGACTTGTCAACGTGCCTAACATGCACGATGTTTATGGTGTTTATTACGATTTTGGGTCGCACGTGGCGGAGGTGGAAGGCTGGCGTGGCGATGCGGCTTTCTTGAATTTTGCGGCGGAATATTTTGGTGATACAGACATCAAGGAAACAGTGTCGAGATTGTCATCTATTTCAAGAGAATTTTACAGGGGAATCGTAAATGACGACGGCGAAATAAGGTTGTCGTCCATTGAAAATAAGCACGTTAAGCCTATGTGTTTTATTTCGTACAACGAGCAAGGATATTCGACACATTGCAAGCAATATTCCGAATATCAACAATGGGTAAAAAACCGCAACCCAGTGCGTTACGCCTCCAATCTTGACAAAAATTACGACTCAAAAAACATAATGCATTGTTTCCGTATGATTCATACTGCACGGGAAATAGCCGAGGGCAAAGGCATCATCCTCGAACGCACTTGGGACCGACAATTTCTAATGGACGTGCGCAATCACAAGTATGAATACGATGAAATAATTGCTATGCTCGAAGAAGACAAAGCACTGATGAACAGCGCAATAGAACAATCAACAATTCGTGAAAAAGTTGATGTGGATTTTGTGAACGAGTTGATGATTGAGATTAGGAAAAAACAATTGTATTCATAAAAAACTCCGCCGCAAAGAAACATATTCTTCGCGGCGGTTGTATTCAATTATTCCTAAAAAAACTTACGGTTTCATCGGCTCTCCTAACGACGATGCCTCGGCGTCTTTATCGTCCAATTTGAAACGCATAAACTGTTGATTGTCGGCGGTGTATGGTTTCCAGTCGCCGCCGTTTGCGCCGTTGGGGTCGCTGTATTTGGCGAAATTAGACCAGGCGGTGAGCATCTTTTCCGACAATTCCCAGTCGCCCTTTGTCCACGGACGCCAACAATGTTTCAACGATTTGAAAACATACCACAAATCCGACGAATGGAACGCGCCTTTGAGATAATCTTCAGGATGGCTGCCGTCGTCAGGCAACGGTCTTGCAAACTGGTACGCCCACGCCTTGCCGCCGTTTTCTTGACGATTGAGGCAGAAATCCTTGATTTGGTCAGCCATATTGCCCGGGTCGTTGAGCGTGCAACCAATCATATAAGGCACGGCTGCAATTTCACCAGCAATGCAGGCATCGTCGAAAGCCTTTGGTAACACGTAACCGTCAACGTAAGGCGCAATGGGACCGGCATTGAGGCAACTGCGCTTGCCAGTGGCGCGGGTGTAGAGCGCACCGAGGGCGTAAATTTCCTCGGTTGACGCCGAGCGGAGGTCTTTGAGAGTTTTGAGGTTTGCCCAGTCGCAAACTTCCTTGATTTGTTTTTCAGCCTCGGCGAGTGTCAACTGGCTCTGACGGAAAAATGGCGGCAGTTTGTCGGCTTCTTCCTTCGGCAACGGCTTCTGCAAACCGCTGGCACTCATTATGACAGCTTTGTTGAAAAGGCCTTTGGTAAGCGGCGACGATGAGAGGAATTTTGTGCTGCGGCCGCCCGCGCTCTGTCCGAAAATCATCACATTGTCGGGGTCGCCGCCAAATTGAGAAATGTTTTTCTTGACCCATTTCATCACTTCAATTTGGTCGAGAGTGCCCCAGTTGCCAGTAGCGTGTGCGGGGTCTTCGGCGGAGATTTCGGGATGTGCAAAGAATCCGAATGGACCGACGCGGTAATTGAAGGTTACGAGGACGACATCTTTTGCCGCCCATTCCTGACCGTCGAACTCAGGCTCAGAGCGCCACCCTTCTCTCAGTCCGCCGCCAAAAATCCAAATTGCGACAGGCAGTTTCTTTTCGGGCTGTGCGGACGCCTTGGTATAGACGTTTAGGTAGAGGCAATCCTCGCTGTAAGCCTTCTCCTCGCCGTATCCCCATTCTGTGGTGTAGCCGCCGTCATAGTGCGCACCCTGGAACGCCGGATGTCCGAACTGGTCGCAAACCTTGACGCCCTTCCACGGCACAACCGGCTGCGGAGCCTTCCAACGGTTTTCGCCAATCGGCGGCGCGGCGTATGGAATGCCTTTATAAACTACGACACCCTCAATGTCGGTGTCAACGCCCTGAACCTGACCGCCTTCAATGGTCAGCACGGGATTTCCAGGGGCTTTGTCCTGTTGCTTAGTCTGCGTGCCACACGCCGCAAACATCGCAAGAGCCAATGCAAATAATGTCAATCTTTTCATAAGTATTAGTAGTTATAATGTTTTGTACGGCAAATTTACAACATTTTTCGGAAATACTCATAGATGTGAAAAGATTTATTTTCCAGATGATTGGTTGGGGCATACGTTGTGTACGTTCCATTTCATTGAATATGCACGATGATGGGCGTAGGGGCGTACCTTGTGTACGTTCCGTCCCATAAAATATACGTGCGTTTGGGCGTTTTCCTTCCCATTAAATATGCGTTCGTTTGGGGCGTGTTCCGTCCCATTGAATATGACCGATGATGATATTTGCAATGGATGTTTGCGGAGCGTACACGAGGTACGCCCCTACCCGATTACATTGCATAAATTGATGTTTATGGAACGTACCATAACCCGATTACATTGAAATCATTGGCGAAACATATCGTTTGCCCATTTTGATGGGTTGTTGTGGATATAATCAACGATGCGGGGCGTCCATTTGATTGCGGATTAAATACCGCAAATGTAATAATTATATATTGAAAAAACAAATAAAAAAACCGCCTGAGGCTTGCGCCACAGACGGTCTGGAATTATTGCCTGCAAATGTTTGGGAATGTTACATTTTTATCATTTCCTTGAATGCCATGCCAAATATCAGGTAGCCTGTGTTGCCGGCGATTGTGCCTTCGTTTTGTCCCCAAAGGAATGGCCAGTCGTCGAAGTTTTCAAAATGGTCTGGCTTGCGGAACAGGATGCCGGGCGCCATATTGCCGGGGATGAAGGAAAAGTCGGCGCGGTTGTTGCCGTAAAATACTGATTTCGGGTGGGTTGCGCCAATTACCGCTACGAGGGAATAATTATGGTAAGGATGGCAACCAAAGAGCCAAGCGGCTGTCTTAAAGGCGTATTCCTTGCCGATGATGTCGGGGAAATATTTGTGGGCGTAACATACCGCCGTGCCGTGCGAAACTGTCTGACCGCCGCCCGCCCAGTTGCCAAGTCCGATGGGAATACCGTAGGGATTTTGGATGGCAAGGCTGTCGAGATAAACCTTGTATTTCTCCATATAGGGACGGAGTTTTTCTTTGTAACCGTCTGGCATATAAGGCACTGCGTCGAGTGCGGTTTGGATTGTGAAATTGACATTGTAGTCGAGAGCCTTCCAAATTTTCGCCTCAAAATTGTCGAGATATTGTTGCTCGCGGGTGGCGGCGTAGAGTTGGATGTCGGCGGCAATGTCGCCAAAACCACGGAGCAAAAGTTCGTCGTGTTCGCCGGAAGTGTGGCGATTTTGGTCGTTGCGGCGTTGCTCGATGAGTGCCTGCGACTCCTTGAACAATCGTTTTGACTGCACGAGGGCGCGGTTGGCGAGGTCGTCGTTATAACCCTTCAACACGCGGCTCGCGGCTGCAAACATCGTTGCGGCGCGGTTGTCAAGCATAGGATTGCGCGTTGTAAATGCCCACATATCGTCCTTTGTGCCGCTCCATTTGCCGTCGGCGGATTTGGTGTAGGGCGGGAGTTTCGGGTCGTAACGGAGACCGTCAGTAATGGATGCTGCGTCGCCAAGATGATGGTAATTGTCTAATACTCCGTTAGATAGCGTTGTAGCCATATAACCGATGTTTTCGGCTTGGGCAACGAGATTGAGGACGCCGTGTTCGATGTATTGCATAATGTCAGGCACGCCGTCGGGACGATGGAGATCTACATAACGCTGTTTTTCATCCACAAAAGTTTCGTCGCGCTCCGAGCGGAAAAGTTCCCACGTGCGCACGAGGTTTTGGACGACGCTGATATTGGAACCAGTCTCGATGTCGAAGTCGCCCGCGTCGAAAAATCCGCCTACATTCAAGCCCGGAATCAGTTCGTAAGGCTTGTATTTGGTGTCGGTCGCGCCTTGGAAATGGAGGTCAAAATGGTCGCTCGGCGGTGCTTGGATGTAGCCTTCCTTGAACGGTTCGCCGTGCCAAATGCGGTAGCCCTCGTTGACCATAATATGGTTGAGGTGGATGGGAATCCAAATGTCACTCGTGGCGTCGGTTATCTTGTCATAGACATTATCGTTGATGATGAAATGCTCGCTCTCCACGTCGCCGTATTTGATGTAATAGATGCCGGGAGTGTTGATTTGGGAGAAATCAAACTTTACATAATTGTACTTGAAATACTTGCCCCAAAGGTCGGTTTTGCCTTCGTAAACCATTGAGGGCTTGGCATCTTCGCCGATTTTGTAGAGTTGAGCCGTGGGGCGCACATTGTCATTGGGGTCGAGTTCGATGACGGCGGTTTTAGGCTGATTGGGAATGTAGCCAACCTGCGAAAATCCGATGTTGGGTTTGCGAATCCAACCGTCGATGGCGTTAGGCTCAATCGTCCATGAAATCACCTTGCCGGTCTTGCCCTGTGGTATCACGCTGCGCAGTACGTACCAGCCGTTTTGCGCCAACATACGACCATCGTAAAGTTTTAATTCATTGTCAGTTGAGGTGATTTTAATCAACCTTTCGGGACAATCGGAGCCGACAATGATTTCGTGTCCCGTCTCCATCGGCAGCGGGTCGATGAACTTGTCGGTGCCACGGTCGTCGTAGGTCTTGAAACCTTTGAATTGTTTTGGTTTTTCAGAATTGCTGCGCGTAACGGTTTGACTTGCAGCGTATTTCGGGAACAGATTCGGGCGACCGTCCATCAAATATGTCTTGCTCCAATATTGAGACGGGAGAAATTCGAGATTGAAGCCCGCATCTTTCAGGGTTTCGGGGACGGGCTTGTCAACATACACCGAAATTTCCACGGCGTTGCCCTTAGCCTGAGCCACGATGCGCGAATCAAAGTCGTAATCCTCATAACGGAGTTTTACCTCGATTGAATTGTCGTCCTTGTTGACGGTGCGGCTCACGGTTTTCGGCACGAGATCCCATTGTTCGGGAGTGTTGTTGAGCCTCACTGCCCCACCCTGTACGGTGCGCACTCCGTGATGGATAATTTCGATGCCTGAATTTTTTTCATCGTTGAATCCACCATTAAAATCGTTGCTGAATATCAGCACGTTGACGCCCTGCCTTTCAAAATAATCGCGGTCGTTGAGGGTAAGCGGGCCAGCGACTTTTTTGGCAGAGTCGCCGCCGCCACACGCATATAGCATCGCCGAGGCAGCAATTAGTAAAAGTGTCTTTCGCATAGTGTAAAGGTTTTTGATGATGTGTGTTGACCGTTGGACACAGCGACGGCGGAATGGTTTAAATATAGGCGTTAACGGCAAAAAAAATTTTGAGTATTACAATTAATGTTATACATTTGCAACGTTAATGAATTAAAAAAAAGATTATGGACGTAACAATTTCATTAGACTCAATATTGAATTTTCTTCACTCCTTCTCGTTGACGGCAGACAACAAAAAATGGATTGCTGACCATCTCTACGAAGAGGCGAAAGCGGAGGAAAAGGATAATCGCGAACTCACACCCACCGAAGAAAAATTCATAAAAAGAGCAATGTTGGGGCATCAACAGATTCAGGAGGGCAAGTGCAAGGACAGCGAAGAAGTTTTCAAAATGTTGGAAGATCGTTACAAATAGAGAACTTTATGAAAGTAAAATGGTCTGATTTTGCCCTAAATGAATTTGTCCAAACGGCGGATTACATTGACGAACATTTCGGAGAATCAACCCGAATAAAATTTGTCAATGAAGTTCGTTATGTAGATTCATTATTGTCAACACAGCCGTACATTGGCAGAAAAGAGCCAATTTTGGAGAGGGCCGCATTACAATACAGAAGTGTCAAGGTAAGCGACATTAACAGAATTGTTTATTATATTGGTGAAGAAATAATTGAAATTGTTGACTTTTGGGATATGCGCAGAAATCCCGAATTACTTGCTGAAAGAGTAATTAATAATGGGGCAAAATAATTTGTATAGAATAACACTCATCAAAAAACAACACAAGATTATGAAAAAAATTCTACTAACAATCATTGTGAGCATTGCGGTAATTATTGCCGTTAATGCCCAAGAAATCACGCAGTTGGGCAATGTGCTCAACCGTGAAAAAATCTCACTGAATGGCGATTGGAATTACATCGTCGATGTGCAGGAGGAGGGTTATTACGATTACAGGATGAACCCGACGCCGTGGGGATTTTTCCGCAACGCCAAGCCGCAACGTCCCGAAGATTTGGTGGAATATGACTTCGACAAGGCTGCAACGATGCAGATTCCGTCGGATTGGAACACCAAGGACGACCGCCTGTTTTTCTATGAAGGCACAGTTTGGTTCAAGAAGTCGTTCCAATACACCAAGAAGCCCGGCAAACGCGCAATTCTGTATTTTGGCGCGGTGAATTACGAGGCGATTGCGTACCTCAACACCCAAATCCTCGGCATCCACGAGGGCGGCTTCACGGCTTTCAATTATGACGTTACCGACATCATAAAGGACGGCGAAAACGTTGTGATTGTGAAAGTTGACAACAAACGCCGCAAGGAAAATGTGCCGACACAGATTTTCGACTGGTGGAATTATGGCGGCATCACACGCGATGTTTATCTCGTGGAGACCGACGATGTTTACATCCAAAATTACAATTTTGACCTCGACAAAACCACAAAAAATCAAATCTATTTCAGCATCAACCTCAACACAAAATCCGCCGGAAAAACAGTGGAGATTTCAATCCCCGAACTCAAAATCCGTCAGTCGTTTACGTCCAACCGCAACGGCGTGATTGAGGGAATGTTGACGGCTAAAAACCTGACGCTTTGGTCGCCCGAAAATCCCAAACTCTATGACGTGGAATTGAAACTCGGCGCATCAGTCCTGAAAGACCAAATCGGATTCCGCACAATCGAAACCCAAGGCAAAAAAATCCTCCTGAACGGCAAGCCGATTTTCCTGCGCGGCATCAGTATCCACGAGGAAAAGACCAATGGCGGCGGTCGTGCAAACTCTACCGAAGACGCAAAAAAATTGCTCTCGATGGCGAAGGAATTGGGCTGCAATTTTGTGCGCCTTGCACATTATCCGCACAACGAATATATGGTGCGCGAGGCTGAAAAACAGGGCATTCTCGTATGGTCGGAAATTCCGGTTTATTGGACGATTGATTGGAAAAATCCCGGCACTCTCCTCAATGCAAAGCGTCAACTCACCGATATGATTCTCCGCGACCAAAACCGCGCAAATGTCATCATTTGGTCTATCGCCAACGAGACTCCGCACGGCAACGACCGCGAAAAATTCCTCGCGCAACTCGCCTCTCACGCCCGCTCGTTGGATTCCACGCGCCTGATTAGTATGGCGATGGAGGTTTTGTCGGCGGCTAATTATCACAACAAATTGCAGGACAATATGAACAAATATGTGGATGTGATTAGTTTCAATCAATACATCGGTTGGTATCGCGATGTGAACGACGCGCCCAAAATGACGTGGGAAATTCCATACGATAAGCCCGTGATTGTCAGCGAGTTTGGCGGCGGTGCAAAGTATGGTCTCCACGGCGCAAAAAATCAGCGTTGGACAGAGGAATTTCAGGAAAATCTGTACAAAGAAAACGTTGCAATGTTGGACAAAATCGACGGACTCGCCGGCACAACGCCGTGGATTTTGAAGGACTTCCGCTCGCCCCGCCGCGTGCTTGATGGAGTTCAGGATTATTACAACAGAAAAGGCCTTTTCTCCGACAATGGCGAGAAAAAATTGGCGTTTTATATTTTGCAGGATTGGTATAAAAAGAAATAAAAAAGATTGGAGTGCGGATGGCTCGTCTGCGCGAGCAAAAAAATAATTGTTGTTTTGCTTTCATATAGAAACTTTTCATATATTTGCGAGAAAAAAGATTTCAATTATGACTGAGACAGAATTAACTGAAATAGTTGCTTGTGGAGAAACGAGCAAGGTGCAGTTCAAGGAACTTTTGGACAACAATGACAGCATCGCCGCCGAAATGGTTGCTATGGCTAATGCCGATGGCGGTCAAATCCTTTTTGGCATAAAGGACAAGACAGGCGAAGTATGCGGGCTTGACTACGCTAAAATTCAAGAAATCGGCAACAAACTTGCTATCATCGCATCAGACTTTGTAAAACCACAAATTTTCATAACGACGGAGGTTGTAACACTGCAAACCGACGGCGAAAAGAAACGTGTGCTGGTTGCAACTATTGAAAAAGGCATTTCTAAACCATACAAGGATAAAAATGGCGTCATTTGGTTGAAGCAAGGCGGCGACAAACGCCGCCTTACCGACAACAACGAACAAATCCGCCTTTTCCAACAGTCGGGACAGTTGTATGTTGACGAAATGATTGTTCCGTACACGTCATTTGAAGACATCGACAAAGAAAAGGTAATAGAATATTTGACGAAAATAGACGGTTTTGAACGCGACAAAGACGACATTACTCCGACACTTTGCAAGAATATTAATATCCTGAAAGACAATCGGTTGACACTTGGAGGCTTGATGTTTTTCGGTAAAAAACCTCAAAAATATCGTCCTGCGTTTTGTATCAAAGCTGTTGCATTTTATGGAAACGAACTTGCTGGAACTCAATATAGGGACAGTCAAGAAATCACCGGCACAATTCCAAAAATGTTTGACGATGTTATGCATTTCTTTAACAGGAATTTGCATCACACGCAACAAGGACAGAATTTCAACAATGACGGCATTTTGGAAATATCCGAAATTGCACTTCAAGAACTTGTTCAAAATGCTTTGACGCACCGCGATTACTCGATAAATGGCTCCGTAAGGGTTTTCATTTTTGACAATCGCATAGAGATAATTAGTCCCGGCTGTCTGCCTAACTCCTTGACAATTGAGAACATAAAGTTAGGCAACGCCGTTGTCAGAAACAACCTTGTAGTTTCATTTGCATCAAAACTAATGATGTACAAAGGTTTGGGTTCAGGCATTATCAGGGCGTTAAGAGTGCAGCCGGATATAATTTTTGAAAATGACCGCAGCGGCGAACTGTTCAAAGTCATAATTGAAAGGAAAAATTAATGATTTCATTGAACTCACACGCGATATGGACAAGCAACTTTGGAACAAGTACAAAAATTCATCAGAAGGACGATACTTCATAGATTTATTTACTGATGATGAAATGATGGGTATTATTTATTCGGCAGAAATATGTGATACTTTTTGCGACGAAAATTATGATGATACATTTACGTGGCAGATGATTCAAAACAGAATTAACAAAGATAATTTTGTTCCAAATAAAATGAACAGAGATGAGTTTTGGAAATTTATTTGTGAATTTGATTTGGATCATTATTGTTGTGTAGATTTTGATGAAAATCCTATACTCATTGATGGAGATAAATACTTGATGGCAGATGAATTAGAAAACAAACTTTATCATATTGATTCAATATCTATTTTTTTGTCAACCGTAAACAGTTTTTTCAAACCATTCTTATATAGGAAAAGAGTCGATATTACGCTGAGAAACAGTAAAATATTGGGAATAGATTTGCCATCGATACAAAGTACAGATGATTATAAAGATTTATTTCTATATTATTACGACATTTGTGAAATTTGGAACGAATTTCAAAAGCAAAACTCTTTGACTGATGAAGAGTTTTGCGGTTGCTTATATGGCTTTGCAACAGCGTGTTATAATCAACAACAGAAAGATGAAACAGTTTTACCTGACCCTACAAATTATTGGTTAATAGGTTGTGATGGAGAAAATAAAGATTATGAAAAATTGGAAGAATTTTGTTCTCACAAACGAAATGATTTTGTTTGTGTATGCAATGAACAAATAAAACAAGGCGACGTTATATTGATTTATGTAACAAAACCTTACTATTTTATTCATTCCATCTGTCGTGCTAATACTGACGCAATTTATACGCCGTTTGATAAATTCAAAACAAGGACAACCCTTTGTAAGGCAAAAAAAATCTCTCCAATACGTTTTGAAGACATCAACAATAATGAGTGTCTAATGCGAAATCAGGCTGTCAGCATAAAATTCAAACGTAAAAAATGTTTGCAACTCACTGATAATGAATATCAAGAGTTTATGAAAATATTGAAATAAAAAACTGTGGACAGCGATGCCAATTGCATCATCTGTCCACAATTTTTGTATATTAATAGAACATCCACGTTATCGCCATTCCCACAAGCGTGGAAACCGTAACGCTCACCAAACCTGGCATCATAAAACTGTGATTCAGAAGGTATTTGCCAATGACGGTGGTGCCTGAGCGGTCGAAGTTCACGGTGGCGATGTCGCTGGGATAGTTGGGTATGAAGAAATAGCCGTAGACCGAGGGCAGCACGCCCAGCAGCACCCATCCCTCGATGCCCAGCGAATAGGCCAGGGGCAGCATGGTGACCACCACGGCTCCCTGGGAGTTGATGAGCACCGAGACGAAGAAGAAGGCGATGGCAATGGTCCAGGGATAGGCCGAGACGAGGCCGGTGAGCATGCTCTTCATCTCCTCGGTGTAGTTGCCGAAATAGGTGTTGGCCAGCCAGGCAATGCCGTAGATGGCCACCAC
>DGIK01000031.1:0-19367 GCA_002393195.1 Bacteroidales bacterium UBA3824
TGAAATACGCATTAGTAACAGGCGGAAGCCGTGGCATTGGTCGTGCGGTCTGCGTGAAACTCGCAAGCCAGGGCTACCATGTGCTCATCAATTATGTCACCAACCAGGCCAAGGCTGAGGAGACTCTCGCACTCACCAAAGAGGCGGGCACCGAGGGCGAAATCATCAAGTTTGACGTGGCAAACCTCGCCGAGACTCAGGCCGCCATCGAGAAGTGGCAGGACGAACACAAGGACGCCTACATCGACGTTTTGGTAAACAATGCAGGCGTTACGGCGGATTCGCTGCTCCCGATGATGGAGCCTGACGCATGGCACAAGGTGCTTAGCACGTCGCTCGACGGCTTCTTCAACGTAACGAGAACCGTGGTAAAGAAGATGATTCGCAAAAAACACGGCCGCATCATCAATATGGCTTCTGTATCGGGCCTCATCGGACTGCCCGGTCAATGCAACTATTCGGCAGCCAAAGGCGCGATAATCGCCGCCACAAAGGCTCTGTCGAAGGAAGTGGGAGTCAAAAACATCACCGTAAACGCCGTTGCGCCTGGATTCATAAAGACCGATATGACGAGCGCGCTCAATGAGGAAGAACTCAAAAAAGGCATCTCCCTCGGACGTTTTGGCGAGCCGGAGGAAGTGGCCGACCTCGTGGCATTCCTCGCATCCGACAGCGCGGCATACATCACCGGCGAGACTATCGCAATCACCGGCGGACTCAAAGGTTAAAAATGTAAATTTTCTGAAACATTTTTCTACTTCCATCGTTCATATTAGGAGAGCGAGCCAGAGTGCCCGCTCCCCTATTCGTTACCATAGACGAACATACTATTAACAAAAAAATGAAGACATAATGAAAATTATTATTTACTTTTGGGTTATGTCGATGATGTTGCTGACTTCCTGCGTATTGTCGCCGCAGGATTATGGCGGGCAAGGCGACCAAACCAACCCAAACGACGACCCCGAACCAATATCGGACGCATCGCTCATCAGCGACATCGACGAGTATGTCAACGACATCCGCGAAAACATCGAGGAAACCTTCATCACCAAACAGACAGTAGGCGACGAGCAACAAGTGTTTTTTGTCAAGGACAACGACACAGTAAAGATTTCGGTGCTGACAGATACTTCCAACACTATCAGCACCGACATCTACTTCCACGAGTCGGAACCCATTTTTGCAAGCCGCAACGTGATACTCGATGTGGATTCGTCATACTTGGAGACGGCTTATTTCAAGGACGGCGAATTGTACAAATGTTTTCGCAACGGCGCAGAGGTGAGCGACAGGCTTTACGCATCCGAATTTATGAGGCACATTGTGCAATGACCCCACGCGCATACTCCACGTCATGTTGGAGTTGCGCTTTAAGTTCGTCGAGCGACCCAAATTTGACCTCGTTCCTGATATGCCTCAGCACGTTTACACGGATATGACGGCCATAAATATCGCCCTCAAAATCAAGGATATGCGCCTCGAGAAACACTCGGTCGCTATCGTCGTTGACAGTAGGATTGCTGCCAATATTGAGGATTGCGGGCCACGTCTTGCCATCCAAAACCACCGTGGCAACGTAAGCGCCAGGACGCGGCAATATCTTGGAATCGTCGCCGATATACACATTGGCGGTAGGAAAACCTATCGTCCTGCCTATCATACGCCCGTGCACCACCGTGCCATTCACATAATAATAATAGCCCAATATAGCCGACGCAGACGACATCTTGCCCTCTGCTATCATTCTGCGCGCCGCCGTTGACGAGCAGGTAACTCCGTCGCGGCACTCCTCCCCTACCTCCACGACATCAAAGCCGTGTTCGGTACCGAGGGCATCGAGCGCACCGAAATCAGAGAGCCTGTCGCAGCCAAAATGATTGTTGAACCCCTTGACGAGGCACTTCATATTGAGCTTTGCGCACAGCATATCTACAAGGAAGTCCTTGGCTGTAAGGGCGGCAAACTCCTTGCTAAATGGATGAATGACAAGCACATCGACCCCGAGGGTGGACATCAGCTCCACCTTCTCCTCGCGCGTAAGCACAAACCTCACCACAGCCCCCTTAGCAAGCACCTGCCTCGGATGAGGGTCGAAGGTGATTACAACGCTCCTAAGCCCCTCGTTTTCCGCTATTTGCACGAGTTCGCGGATTATCTTGCGGTGCCCTACGTGGAGCCCGTCAAATGTGCCTACCGTGACGCACGTAGGCGCATCAGGATGGTAATTTTCGATTCCTTCAACAATCTCCATATCAATTGTTTATGGAAACTACACATCCAAAATGCGGACACGGAATGGTCTTATAACGCTTGCTGCAACCTGTAAGCGCAATGCTCACAACAGTAGCCACGATTAAAAACAACAAGATTTTTTTCATAAGTCTGATTGATAAAACGTTTTACGCGACAAAGTTGCAAAAAAAAAACCACAATTTGCCTTTTTCGACCGAAAATTATATTTTTGTACTCTGAAAAACCAACGTACAACAATGGAACTCACTATACTCATACTATTGATAGTAACGGTTATAGTATTGATAATCAACACCGTAACCACACGACACACCATCACAGAACTCCGCAGCGACATCGACCGCTTGGAAAACATAACGCGTGAGGAATTCGACACTTCGCGGCGCGACCGCAGCAACGCCGAATCGCAGCAACGCCTCGAAAACAACGAACTTTTCCGTATGCTCGGCGAACAACTCGGCAGAAATGTTGACGCACTCGCGCAGTCGCAGAAAATACAACTCCAACTGTTTTCCACGAGGCTTAAAGAATTGCAGGAACTCAGCAAGACCAAGATGGAGGAAATCAGGCATTTGGTTGACGACAAACTTAAGCAGACCCTCGAAACCCGCTTCAACGAATCATTCAAACTTATCAGCGAGCGATTGGAGCAAGTTTATAAAGGGCTCGGCGAGATGCACGGCCTTGCGGAAGGCGTCGGCGACCTCAAACGTGTGCTCTCCAACGTGAAGACACGCGGCAACATGGGCGAGGTGGAACTTGGCAACATCCTCCAACAAATCCTCAGCCCCGAACAATACGTGGAGAACGCCTGTGTGGAGCAGGACAGTCAACGCCGCGTGGAATTTGCCGTCAAACTCCCCGGCGCAGACCCCGACGGACGCCCCGTCTTGTTGCCGATAGACAGCAAGTTCCCCATCGAGGATTACCAACGACTTTTGGACGCTTACGACAACGGCGGCGACATCGAGAAGGAGGGCGCAAAATTTGAGGCATCGGTAAGACGTTGCGCCACAGAGATTAATAGCAAATACATCATACCGCCCGCCACTACGGATTTTGCCATAATGTTTGTACCTACAGAAGGATTGTACGCGGAGATTTTGCGGCGGACGGGATTGTTTGAATCGTTGCGCAGGGATTATAAGATTACTGTAACGGGACCCGCCAACCTCGCCGCATTCCTCAGCAGTTTGCAGATGGGATTCAGGACGTTGGCGATAGAAAAACGCAGCAGCGAGGTCTGGAAATTGCTCTCGCAAGTGAAGACCGAGTTCACCACCTTTGGCGACATCCTCGACAAAACCCGCAAAAAACTCAACGAAGCCGCCAACGTAATCGACTCCGCCGGCGTGCGTTCACGCGCAATAGAAAGGAGGCTGCGGGACGTGGAAGATTCGCCGTTTATGGGGAAGTTGGAGTAAAAAAAATACCTAAAAATAGGTATTGACAATTAGCAACAAAAATGTAATTTTGCAACCTTGAATTACAATGTCCTACGGACATTTTTAAATGGAATGTCCTAACGGACAGAAATCACACAAATCTTTACAAATCATTCAAATAAAAAAAATTTGTAAGATTTAAAGATTTCTCGCGTAGCGACCCAAAAACATTCGCGTAGCGAAAAGGAAAAACAGTCAAGCAAATGAAACTTAGCGAATTAGCAATAGATGAGCGGGCCGTCATCACCAAGATATTAGGGCGCGGCACATTCCGCAAACGCATAATGGAAATGGGATTTGTGAAAGGCAAACAAGTGCACGCCGTAAAGCAAGCCCCGCTCAACGACCCCATCGAATACGAGATAATGGGCTACCACGTGTCGTTGCGCCGTCACGAGGCGGAGATGGTGGAAGTAGTTGATATGAAGCACGTTGCCAAGGATTCCGAACTACCCGAAAACAAAGGTCTCACCTTCGAACAACTCATCGAAAACCAAATCACAGACCACGGCAAAGTAATCAACGTCGCATTGGTGGGCAACCCCAACTGCGGCAAGACCACATTCTACAATTACGCCTCGGGCAGCAAGGAGCGCGTAGGCAATTACGCGGGAGTCACTGTAGATGCCCGCACAGCTCATTTTGAGCACAACGGCTACAAATTCAACATCACTGACTTGCCCGGCACATATTCGCTCACGGCATACACTACGGAGGAGATTTACGTCCGCAAGTTCATCACGGAGCAGCACCCAGATGTAGTCATCAATATGCTCGACGCCTCCAACCTCGAACGCAACCTCTACCTGACTACGCAGTTGATAGATATGGACGTAAAGACCGTCTGCGCCCTCAATATGTACGACGAACTCGAAGCCCGTGGCGACAAACTCGACCACATCACCCTCGGCAAACTTCTCGGCATACCATTCGTGCCGGTGGTCAGCAGCAAAGGCAAGGGATTCGGCATCCTATTTGACACCATAATCAAGGCATACGAAGACAAGAGCCCCTTCATCCGCCATATCCACATCAACTACGGAGCCAACATCGAACCGTGCATCAAGGCAGTGCAATCGGCGATAAAAGGCGACGTGCACAACCCGTTGCCCTCCCCTACCTCCACCCGATTCCTTGCAGTGAAAATGCTTGAAAAAGACAAGGACATCATCGAACACATCAACAACCCCGAAGCCGTCAGCGTAGCCGCCGAACAGGTGAAAATCCTCGAAAACGAGTACCACAACGATTCGGAGAGCGTCTTGACCGACATACGGTACGGATTCATAGCCGGAGCATTGAAGGAGACCTACAAGCCCGGCACCGTCAATACCAGAAAACTCACCGACCGCATCGACCACATCATCACCCACAAATATCTCGGACTGCCAATATTCATAGCGGTGATTTGGCTGATGTTTCAAGTAACATTCACCGTCGGCCAATACCCGATGGACTGGATAGATGCACTTGTGGGATGGATTGGCGACATCGTAAAAGACAATATGCCCGAAGGAATGTTGAAAGACCTCATTGTAGATGGCATCATCGGCGGCGTGGGCGGCGTGATAGTATTCCTGCCCAACATCGTGCTATTGTTCATGTTTATATCGCTGATGGAAGACACCGGCTATATGGCACGCGTGGCATTCCTGATGGACAAGGTGATGCACAAGATTGGGCTTCACGGCAAATCGTTCATACCGTTGATAATGGGCTTTGGCTGCAACGTGCCGGCAGTGATGGCTACCCGCACCCTCGAAAACCGTTCCGACCGCATCCTCACCATGCTCATCAACCCTTACATGAGCTGTTCGGCGAGGTTGCCACTATATACGGTAATGACGGCGGCATTTTTCCCGACCAATCAGGCATCCATAACGCTAAGTATTTATGTATTAGGAATTTTGATGGCTGCATTGACGGCAATACTACTGCGCAAGACGAGTTTCAAGAGTGCCGACGCGCCATTCGTGATGGAACTCCCGCCCTACCGCATCCCCACCCTCCGCAGCGTACTCAAACACATGTGGGAAAAGGCGGCTCAATACCTCAAAAAAATGGGCGGCGTAATCCTCATTGCATCCATTTTGATATGGGCGTTGGGATATTTCCCTCAATACGAACCTACCGCCGCTCAATCCGACCTCACCGAAGCGGATATTGCAAGCCTCCAACAGGAAAACAGCTACATCGGCCGTCTCGGACATTTCATCGAGCCAGTCATAAAGCCGTTGGGATTTGATTGGAAGATGGGCATCTCGATATTTACGGGTGTGGCCGCCAAGGAAATCGTGGTAAGCACAATGGGCGTGCTATACCACAGCGACAGCGAGGAGACCGAAAGCCTCGCCGCCAAACTCCAACAGTCGCAGCCGCCCATCGACCCCGGCACGGCGTATGCTTTCATGGCTTTTGTATTGTTATACTTCCCCTGCATAGCCACCGCTGTCGCCATCCGCAAAGAATCGAGCCGCAAATGGATGCTCATCTCCATCGGCTACTCCCTCGTCTTGGCATGGATAGTGGCATTTGTGATTAACTTGGTGTTTTAGGCAATGTCCTACGGACAGAAATCATACAAATCTTTACAAATTCCACAAATTGAAGATTTGTATGATTTGAAAAAAATTTGTACAATTTCTCGCGAAGCGACTAAAAAAACGTAAAATTATGTGGCAAGAGATAGTAACATTTTTGATAATCATTGCAGCCGCCGTCTATACGGTAATCAAATTTCTGAAAAACCTCCGCAACGGCGGCGGCGACTGCGGCTGTGGCGGCGGAAGGAATTGTCGGAGTAAGAAAAGATAATACTAATATTCAATCAGTTCGAGCCCCTGACCCCTATAAAACGGGAATTTTTTATCGCTCGACAGCAACGGAATACGCTCGGTAATTGCGTGGGATATGATAATATGGTCGCTTGGGTCGTAATGATTCATCTCCATGTTAAGTTGCAATTGTGAATACGTGTAACTAACGTGGATACGCAACGGCAGAAACTCGATTTCAAGGTCATTAATCACACAATCAATGACATCCTTTGCCGACTTCCAATGCTTTGAACGCAACCGACCATTGTTAAACAGCACAACCAACTCCCGGGCGGTCTCGAAACTTGCATATAGCACGTATTCAGGATCGTCCAAGATGGCTTGTACGTATTTGTCCATACTATCGGTGTCGAGCAATAACTCAACGACAACACACGTGTCAAGCATCAGTCTCTTCATAGCTCATATCTTGATCTTGTGTTTGTTCTTGTTGTTCTTTCTCGCGTTTTTCTTTGTTTCTGTAATAACAAAGTTGCGACCTCAATTCAGGGTCGGTTACTTCGTAAATCATAAACTTGTGAGCCCTTGCCCACTGCATCGTCCTCGAAATCCTTTTCTTTTTCGGAGCGGTTTCAACATCTGTTTCTGTATCAATTATTTCCATAGTCGTATGTTTTTATAGATTTAGATGCAAATATAAACAAAAAAAGAATATCTCCACAAATATTTATTTCATTATTTCCCAATGCGGCGAAAAATCCTTATATTTGCCGCAAAATCTGCGGCGAATAGAGGACATATTCGCCGCAAAAACAAACTAAAATTATGTATATTTGGCAATATAAGGACTTTCCGCATTTTGTATGGGACACGGAGAAAGTGATGCAAAGGCTGTCAGATGTCAAAAAAGAGCAAGGGCGGCTGTCGGGGATGATGTCGATTCTCGGTTTTGACGTCAAAAAATCAACGGCTCTCGATTCAATGACCACGGACGTAATAATGTCGTCGGCAATAGAAGGCATCACCCTCAACCGCGACGACGTGCGCTCTTCGGTGGCGTGGCAACTCGGCATCGACAAGGCGGGCGTGCCATCGTCCAACCGTTATGTAGAAGGCGCAGTGGAAGTTATGTGCGACGCATTGGGCAATTATCAAAAACCGCTCACAAAAGAAAAACTCTTCGCTTGGCACACGATGCTGTTTCCCATAGTCAAAAAATACGAAAAAATCACCGTCGGTAATTATCGGCAGAGTACCGCGCCGATGCAAGTGGTTTCGGGACGATTAGGCAGCGAAAAAGTACACTACGAAGCCCCCGAATCGTCACAAGTGCCTGAATTGATGGACGAATTGCTTTACTTTGCGGAACATTCCACCATCGACGGCATCCTGAAGGCGGCGGTGGCGCACTTGTGGTTTGTCTCCATACATCCTTTCAGCGACGGCAACGGACGAATAGGGCGCACAATAATGGATATGCTTTTGGCACGCGCCGACGGCAGCCAAAACAGGTTTTACAGTATGTCGTCAGCCATTGCCGAAAACCGCAAGTCATACTACAACGCATTGGAAAACACTCAAAAAAACGGCCTCGACATCACAGAATGGCTGTTGTGGTTTATAGACTGTCTTGGCAAAGCCGTCCAAAAATCTATACAAACAGTAAACCGCACCGTTGAAAAGACCGCATTTTGGGATCGTTACAGAAATTTTGCGCTCAACAGTCGTCAGATAAAAATCATAAATATGCTTTTTGACGGTTTTGACGGCAAATTGCAGACGAGCAAGTGGGCAAAAATCAATAAATGTTCATCCGACACGGCGTTGAGAGACATTCAGGATTTAGTGCAAAAAGGAATCTTTGCACAGACCGATTCGGGCGGAAGAAGCACGTGTTACGAACTGAATTTCAACAACAACCAATAACCACAATTATGACCCTCGCCGACCTTACCACATACGCGCTCGAAAAATACAGCATCCCCGAGGAACACAAATGGGAAAAGTTTCCCGGGTTTTCGGTGCTGTGCCATCCCATATCTCAAAAATGGCTCGCGCTCCTTATTCGCAAACAAGACGGCACCACTGGCAAAACCGTAGAAAAATGCGACCTCCGATGCGGCAGGGTATTCCTCAAACGTCAAAAATACGACTTCCTCACCGAACCCACCCGCGAAAAGGGCGACGACTGGCTCGGCATCGATTTCAACGAGCGCACCGACAGCAAGATTGTATTGGCACTCTTTGACTTCGCATACCAAAATATGACCACGATAGCGCACGAGCCGTCAGCTATCGTAGTCCCAAAACAGACAGACAATACCAAAGTATATACCGACACGCCGATAGACTTCTCCAGACGCCCGCCGCGCACATCACAGCCGATGGATCCGCCAAAAATCCAACAGATGCAGCGTCTGTATGAATACGGTTTTATGGACGACTACTACAAAAACAAATGCGAAAATTTCTATCGACAAGGCAAGTTTATGGAAGATTACGAAGATGATGTCGATTGGCAGACCAAGTTTTCACATTACTTCCCCACATACCACGATATGAACACGACGCAACTGCGCGAATATTTCACGTGGCGCACGCGATTCCGCAAAGGCATTGTGTACCAGACCACAACATCGTTTGCATACGTGTATGTGTACGAACTACTCAACCTGATTGGCGCAAAGTCGGCACAAGACGCACTTGACAAGTTGGAATTTTTCTACGCCAAATACATCGACGCGGGCTACGGCGACGCATCAATGGCAAAAAACGTATCACAATGGATAGCGCATTTTTGCATCATCAACGACATACAGCAGGAGACCGCCCAACATTATTTCAACGCCAAGGACATCAAAACCGACCTTGCCCTGTCGATATTGGAGCATCCCGACGAACACCCCGACGACAAGGTAATGGAAGCATGGTCAATTATAGCCAGGAGAAAACAACCAAGCGCACAGCTCCTCAAAAAAATCGGCGAAAAAAGCATCGCCCTTTACGCCGCCGTCGTCCGTCACTTAATCAACGGCATCACACCAAAAATCATAGGCAGAAAAAAAGTGCACACCGCTCGCTTGCTCCAAAATGCCATATATTACGACGCAGGCGACTGCACCCCGCGCAAATACGCCCTCACGCCCGTCCGCGAATTTACCTACACCGGAGAGCAATGGTATGAGGAATCATACGTCCTACTGCCTCAGCAAACCACAATCATTAAAATAATTGCCAAAGCAATCGACAAAAAATTAACGGATTACTTCAAATTCCACAAAAAACAAACCGCCACCGCGTCGCCGACGGTTTACGACCAATACATCAACGCCGCAATCAAGGAATACGAAGAATCTCTCCGTCCAAAAATCGAAGTGGACCTCTCGTCCCTCACCCAAATCCGCGAAGATTCCGCCACCACCCGCGACAGCCTCCTCACCGACGAGGATAAAGATTGGAGTGCGGGCATCCCTGCCCGCCAATCCGACACGCCATCCGTAGAAACGCGGGCGGTAGAGACGCACGGACGTGCGTCTCTACCATCCACAGATACGCGGGCAGGGATGCCCGCACTCCACACCCAAATCCTCCGCGCCCTTCTCACCACCGGCGACGCATCAGCAATCATCAAGGCAAACCACCTGATGCCGACCGTCATCGCCGAACAAATCAACGAGGCATATTACGACCAATTCGCCGACAACATCGTCGATTGCGACGGCGAAACGATTACAATAGTGGAAGATTATAGGGAAGAATTGGAGGAGATGTTGGATTACAATTTTTAAGAAACCACCACATTTTTACCGTTGATTTTTTATTTTATATAGATTTTTTAATACATCATTAACAGATAGCAGCAATTATTATAAAACTAATCGTAATAAACCCCAAAAATCGTCAAATTATTTAGAAATAATAAAGGTTATCTCTAATTTTGCGTTCGGAAAACAAAGGATTTCCATTAGTAAAATTATTAACAAAACAAAGTTATTATGAAACACACAATTATTCTCATCGCAATGCTCGTTGTCTGCATTGCGGGCGCATCGGCGCAGGAAGGAGGCAACAATGATGCTAACCGTTGGAGTTTTGGCGCGAGGGCGGGTGTCAACTTTGCCCACGACACGGATCTCAACACGACATCCAACACGGGCTTTGACATCGATTTGCTGTCAGATTTCCACTTGCGAAACAAGTTGTACCTCCGCACAGGACTTGGATTCCGCCAATTCAGGCAAAAATGGACGTCTATGTACGTGGATGCCGGCACAAAAAACACGATGGTCGGCAACACTATCAATCTGCCGCTGCGCCTTGCGTGGAAGTTGCCGCTGAGTGCCAATCTCCATCTCGACTTGGAAACCGGCGCGTTCTTGTCGTATGCCGTAGGCGGCAAGAGCGGCAACGGCGACAACAAACACGACACCTACGAATCCGGCTTCAAAAACCGCTATAATTTTGGCGCGGATTTTGGCGCGGGCGTATCGTTCAAGCAATTCTACTTGGGCGTGTCCAACACCTTCAACTACCGCAACATCGCCCCGGCATTCACAAGCGCGGTGAAGTTTGGCTACACGTTCAAGTAAGAGAATCTTTACAAGGCATAATATTTTTTCACGGCGATTTCATTCAACAACGAAATAAAATGAAATTGCCGTGATATTTTCATTTCCCCATCTCGAAAAAAATCCCTATCTTTGTCCTCCGCAAACAAAACTAACAAACCGCAAATGGACACCATCAAAATCCCCCGCCGCATTGCACAGACCGTCTTGAACTCCCTGAAAGGCGGCGTGGTGCCGCGCATTGGGCTGCCATACATAGCCGTCGGGCGCAAAAACGAAATCGAGGCACTTCTCCACGACGTTGAGATAATCAGCGAGGGCGGCGCGTCGTTCCGCTTCATCGTGGGGCGGTACGGCTCGGGCAAGAGTTTTTTGATACAGATGATTCGCAACTACGTTATGGACAAGGGATTCGTGGTTGCCGACGCCGATCTTTCGCCCGAAAGACGATTGCAAGGCACTAAGGGGCAAGGGCTTGCCACATACCGCGAACTCATCTCAAACCTCTCCACTAAGACCAAACCCGAAGGCGGCGCATTGACGTTGGTATTAGACAAATGGATAAACAACGTGCAGACCCAAGCCGCGCAGGAAACCGGCTACACCTTCGACGACCCACATCTACGCGCAGCCATTGACCTCAAAATCCAAGCCGTAACATCCTCGCTCAGCGAATTGGTACACGGATTTGAATTTGCAAGGCTACTCACCGCCTATTATCACGCCTACATCGACGGCGACGACATCACAAAGGCAAAGGTAATCCGTTGGTTTCGTGGGGAATACGCCCTCAAAAAAGAAGCCAAGGAAGATCTCGGCATCAATATCATCATCACCGACGACAATTGGTACGAATACATCAAGCTGTTTGCGGCGTTTTTCCGTCAGGCGGGTTATACGGGAATGTTGATTTTCATCGACGAACTTGTCAACATCTACAAAATCCCAAACACCATCACGCGCCAATACAATTATGAAAAGATGCTCACGATGTACAACGACACCCTGCAAGGCAAGGCGCGGCATCTTGGCATCATCATGGGCGCAACGCCGCAGACCGTCGAGGACAAGCACAGGGGAGTTTTCAGTTACGAGGCGTTGCGTTCGCGGCTTACGGAAGGCAAATTTTCGCGACCTGGCACACGCGACCTCCTCGCACCAATCATCCGCCTCGAAGCCCTCACAGCGGAAGAAATGCTCGTTCTTTGCGAAAAACTATCCACGATGCACTCCCAACTTTACGGTTACACCAACCGTCTCACTACCAACGACTTGACAATATTCATCAAGACCGAATTTTCGCGCATCGGTGCCGACCAAAACATCACGCCGCGAGAAGTAATCAGGGATTTCATAGAAGTGTCGGATTTGCTGTATCAAAATCCGGGATTGACATTGCAAGACCTATTGCAATCGGGCGACTTTGAGTTTGCGAAATCCGATGCAGTGTCGGATACAGTTGAAAGTCAAGATTTTGCGGAATTTGAAGTGTAAAAAATCAATGGACGTTTACTCACGATATTCGCCTTTTATACAGGATTTTATCTACCGCAACGGGTGGCAAAACCTTCGCGGCGTACAGAACGCAGCGGGGGAGGCTATTTTTTGTACGGATGACAATGTTTTGCTCTGTGCTTCAACGGCTTCCGGCAAGACTGAGGCGGCATTTTTTCCTATCTTGACATTAATGGACGAAAATCCGCCCGCGACAGTTGGCGTCCTGTACATCGCCCCATTAAAAGCCCTCATCAACGACCAATACGACCGACTGACCACCATCTGCGACGAGGCAAACATCACCGTAACTCGTTGGCACGGCGACGCCCCCGAAACGCCCAAACGAAACCTTCTCAAAAAACCTTCGGGCATCCTACAAATCACCCCCGAATCGTTGGAAGCGTTAATGATACGCAAACACGGCGAAATCCCGTCCCTCTTTGGCGACCTTCGCTTTATCGTAATCGACGAAATTCACTCGCTCCTGCGCGGCGACCGTGGGATGCAGACATTTTGCCTGATAGAACGCCTTTGCAAACTTGCCGGTTGCAATCCGCGCCGCGTAGGACTTTCGGCGACCATCGGCAACCCCGAATTAGCCGGACGTTTTCTCTCCGCCGGCAGCGACCGCAAGACCGCAATCCCACTCTTTGAAAGCAAAAAAGACGTTTGGCGGCTGTCGATGGAGCATTTTTATATAGATGAGGTTGGAGCGCAGGCGTCCCCGCCTGCCACCGAAGAGTTTGGAATACAAGCGACCAACGATGGAGTGCAGGCGGCTCGCCTGCCTATCGAGCGGGCAGGGATGCCCGCACTCCGCCCCAAGATAAAAGCGGACGAGCCGTCCGCACTCCAACACGCAGCCGACCCCGGCTTGCTATATGTCTTTGAAAATACCAAGGGCAAAAAGTGCCTGATTTTCACCAATTCGCGTGAGGAATGTGAATCTGTATGTCAACATCTTCGCCAATACTGTGAAGTCGTCAACGAGAAAGACCGTTTCTTAATCCATCACGGCAACCTCTCCGCCTCGTACCGCGAGAGTGCCGAGGAGGAGATGAAGGACGACAATTCATATATGTCGATCTGCGCCACGGCGACCCTCGAACTCGGAATCGACATCGGCAAACTTGAACGCGCATTCCATATCGACGCGCCGTTTACCGTGTCGGGATTTCTTCAACGGCTTGGACGCACGGGGCGGCGCGGTCAGCCGTCCGAAATGTGGTTTGTAATGCGCGAAGAACACGCCGAAGCCCGCGCAATGTTGCCCGAACTGATTCCGTGGTATATGTTGCAGGGCATTGCGATTGTGCAATTGTATGTAGAAGAACGATTTGTGGAACCGCCGCGAATGGACAGGATGCCGTACAGTTTGCTTTACCATCAGACAATGAGCACACTCGCATCAAGCGGCGAAATGACCGCGAGAGAACTTGCATCGAGGGTGTTGTCGTTGTCGTGTTTCAGACGAATCACACAAGACGATTACAAGATATTATTGAGACATCTTATAGAAAAACGACATATTTCTCGTACAGAAAACAACGGCTTGATTGTAGGTCTCGAAGGCGAAAGAGTAATCAACAACTACAAATTTTTCGCCGTGTTCCAAGAAAACATCGAATACAGCGTCAAGGCTGATTCTCAGGAACTTGGCACAATTGTAAAACCACCGCCACCAGGCGAAAAGATAGCTATTGCAGGGCGCGTTTGGGTTGTGGAAGAACTCGACCACAAACGACACATCGTATATGTAACCCTCGTAAAAGGCAACATCCCGGCATATTTTGGCGACGTGCCGGGCGACATTCATACACGCATTTTGGAACGTATGCACTACGTATTGCGCGAGGACAAGCAATACCCATACCTCAAACCCCACGCCGTCAACCGATTGGCGGAGGCACGTCATAGTTTTCAGGCATCGGGCATGGGCAGCCATCATTTGATACATCTCGGCGGCAAGATGTGGGCACTATTTCCGTGGCTTGGCACGTATGCGTTTTTGGCGTTGGAAAGGTTTTTGAAATTGGTGTGCGCCCCGCGCCTCGGTCTCAAAGGCTTCACCTCTGCGCGTCCGTACTATATGCAATTTACAATGCAGGTGTCGGAAGACGAGTTTTATAATATAGTGTCGGAGGAAAGCCGCCGCCCTCATTCGCCTATGGAACTCCTCTACCCCGCCGAAAATCCCGTCTTTGAAAAATACGACGAATACCTCCCCGAAGAGTTAGTCCGCAAAGGCTTCGCGTATGGCGTATTGGATTTTGAAGGAATGAAAGAACGGGTGCAGGGATGGAGCGGGGCGATGATTTTTCAATCGAAACCTCAAAATAGGTAGCCCTCACGGACTACCCTTAGCGTTGACGCGCCGTTGGCGCTTTACGTACACAATCGTAGCACCAAAGGTGCGATACCTCCAAGGGTAGTCCGTGAGGGCTACCTATCTCGGACCACCCTTAGCGTTGACGCGCCGTTGGCGCTTTACGTACACAATCGTAGCACCAACGGTGCGATATCACAAAGGGTAGTCCGTGAGGCTACCTATCTATCAAATCATATCATATCATTCGCAACGGAAATATTACCCATCACCACTCCAAATCCTTGATTCCGTACCTCAGCACCTCAATCTCTTTGCCGGTGCAATCCACGATGGCGGTAGGATTGTTGTTGCCGTAGCCGCCGTCGATTACGAGGTCCACCTGATTCTTGTAACGTTCCCAAATCAACTCCGGGTCGGTGGAATACTCAATCACTTCGTCCTCGTCGTGGATGGACGTGGTAACGAGCGGATTGCCAAGCTCGGCTACAATCATCGAGAGGATTTTGCTATCCGGCACACGCAGACCGATAGTCTTGCGCGAATTGTCGAACATACGCGGCACCTTCTTGCTCGCCGGAAGGATGAATGTGAACGGGCCGGGCGTATTCCTCTTCAACATCTTGAAAACATTTGCACTCAGCGGCATAGTGTATTCCGCAATGTTGGCGAGGCTGTCGCAAATAAAAGAAAACCTCGATTTGGCAAGTTTGATGCCCTTGAAAAGCGCAAGCCTCTCCAAAGCCTTTTTGCTAAACATACTACACCCCAAGGCATATACGCTGTCGGTAGGGTAAATGATAACGCCGTCATTGCGCAGGATGTCCACAGCATGCAATATCTCACGCTCCTGCGGCGTTACTGGATGAATTTTTAATAAAGTGCTCATAATGGTCAATACATTTTAAAAGGTTAACATAACATTATTTAAACGCCACAAAAATAAAAAAAATATTATATTCTGCATTTTTTTTGTATTTTGAAAAAAATGTACTAATTTTGCGGCGGATTAATTTTTACATCATGACCAAACTCAAAACAGCATTATTTGTACTAACATTATTGGCAGCAATAGGGTGCAAGACACCTAAGGATATTGCTTATTTTCAGGATATTGAAAACAATAGTTATGTAGCCGTAAGCGATAGCGCGGAGATACGTTTGAAGGCGGGCGACAAGCTCACCATAATCGTACATGCACGCAAGCCTGAACTTGCGGCGCAGTTCAACCTCTCCGTATCGTCGCAGAGGATTGGCTATACCAACCTCAACAACGGCTCTTACCAGATGTCGTCTTATACGGTGGACGACGACGGATATATCGACTTCCCAGAGCTCGGAAAACTTCAACTCAGAGGCTTGTCCCGCGCCGAGGTAGTTGACTTAATCAAGAAAAAACTTATCGAAGGCGAATACTTCCTTACCGACGATTTTGTGGTAACGGTGGAATTTGACGGTATGTACTTCACGGTCTTGGGCGAAGTGCCCAAGCCCGGACGCTATCCCATTACCAAAGACCGCCTCACAATCCTCGACGCGCTCGGTGTATCGGGCGACATGGCAATACAAGGCATCAGGAAAAATGTAAAGGTGCTCCGCGACGAGGGACAGGGCAAAAGGGTGTATATCCTCGACTTCACCAACGCCAACCAGGTGCTCACATCGCCTGTATATTACATCCAGCAAAACGACGTACTCTACGTGGAGGCCAACGACCTGCGCAAACGCCAGACCACCAACAACGGCAACACGCTCCGTACTGGTTCGTTCTGGATTTCCATCGCGTCTATCTTGACAACGTTATATGTAGGTTTCATCAAATAAGCTAAAAATTTTTATTATTCTATAAACAATGGCAAACGAACAGCAAGTAGTTCAGGTTCAACAACAAACGATGGATACAGAATCCGTCAGTGAACTCAACATCAGGGATCTCATATCTGCCTGCATAGACAAATGGTATTGGTTTGCAATATCAATTGCATTCTGCATGTCGATTGCGGCGCTATACATCCTTATGACCCAAAAGTCCTACACGAGGGAAGCGATGATAATGATCAAGTCCAACTCCAAGGGCGCGTCAGCCATCGACTACGGTATGGACGACTTCTCTAACCTCGGACTTTTCAACACAAAGTCGGGCGTGAACGACGAGTTGATTGCCATTCAGTCGCCTTCCATCATCACCGAGGTAGTAAAGCGCCTTAGCATCGACTACTCCTACCAAAAGGAAGGAACATTCCGCAACGAAGTGCTTTACGGTGCCACCAACCCCGTAAAAGCCGAAATCATCGACGTGCCTGATCTGTTCGGATGCAGTTTTAAGATGATACTCAATCCCGACGGCTCATTTGTACTCACCAGATTCAGATATTCTGCAGAAAACCAGCCAATCAAAGACGACAGAGAGCTTCGTGGCAATCTCGGTTCGGCAGTGGAAACACCTGTTGGACAAGTAATGATAACAAAAACAGACCATTTTGACGAAATAGTAACAGAACCTATTGTCATCTACATAGGACACGGCTCTATTTTGGACGTTGTAGCAGGCTGCCAAAAACAACTCGTTGCCGAACTCAAAGACAAGATGGCAAACGTCATCGACCTCACATACACCGACAAGAACATCCAACGCGCCGAAGACTTCCTCAACACCATCATCAACGTTTACAACGAAAAATGGATTGAAGACAAAAACGTAATTGCAGTAAGCACTTCCAAGTTCATCAACGAGCGTCTCGACGTCATCGAGCAAGAACTCGGCAACGTAGAAAACGACCTCTCTGCCTACAAGAGCGAAAACCTCATCCCGGACATCGACGCCGCCACCAAGATGTATATGAACCAAGCCAACACCATGAACAATAGGATTGGCGAGCTTGAAACTCAATTGTACATGGCGCGCACCATCAAGACCTACGTAAGCGACACCACCAAAAACTACCAATTGCTCCCGTCGTACCCGTCTCCTACTGGCACAAGCAGCACCGAGCAACAGCAAATCGCCGAATACAACAAAGGCGTATTGGAACGCAACGGACTATTGGCAAGCACATCCGCCAAAAACCCGGTAGTAAAGGAACTCGAAGAAAAACTCAACGAGATGCGCAAAAACGTGGCTTATTCAATGGACAACCAAATTTTGTTCCTCAACGCCGAAATAAGCTCGTTGAAAACCACAATGAACCAATCTCTCGCGCACATTGCCAAAAATCCCGACCAGGCAAAGCACCTTCTCTCTGTGGAACGTCAGCAGAAAGTTAAGGAGTCTCTCTACCTCTTCCTGCTCCAAAAACGCGAGGAAAACGAACTCTCACAGGCATTTACGGCATACAACACCCGCATCATCTGCCCGCCATACGGCGTTATGAAACCGTCGGCACCGAGCAAGATGAAAGTGCTTGGCATCGCTCTCGTGCTTTCGTTGATGCTGCCTCTCGGTCTTGTATATCTCATAGAAGCCAACGACACCCGCGTCCGCAACCGCAAGGATCTCGAAGGTATGAAGACACCGTTTGTGGGCGAAATTCCGCTCCACACCAAGAAGCTCACCTTCTGGCAAAAAGTTGGGGACAAGATTACCAAGGTGATTACATACATCAAGGTCAAGATATTCCGTCAACGCATCAAGGAAGACGACAAAAAACGTCCTATCGTGGTCAAAGTTGGTTCCAAGTCGGTATCTTCGGAAGCATTCCGTGTACTTAGGAGCAACATCGAATTTGTAAATTCGAGCCGTGAACAGAAGACAGAAGGCGGCGAAGTTATGATTATTTCGTCAATGATGGCAGGTAGCGGTAAGACATACATCACCACCAACCTCGCAGCATCATTCGCCATCAAAGACCGCAAAACCATCGTTGTGGACCTCGACCTCCGCAAACGCACATTCAGTATGAACGTCGGCACTCCCAAAGAGGAGGGTTCCGAAGAATTAATCCAGCCAGAGCGCGGTGTATCGACCTTCCTCGCTGGCTACGACGAAGATTGGCACGAACTCGTAAAAAAACTCGAAATCCCCAAGGCAAAGCACAAGCATAGAAAACACAAAAAACACGAATCCGAACAAAAAGAAACCCGCACATCTCGTCAGATGAAGGCAGACCTCAAAGAGGCAATTCTCGACGTGCTGCCCGCAGGTGAAATTCCACCAAACCCGGCAGAGCTTCTCAACACCAACCACTTCAAGAGACTCATTGCAGAGTTGAAGAAGGAATACGACGTCATCATCCTCGACGCACCGCCGGTAGAAATTGTGGCTGATACCGCAATCATCGCCAAGGAGGCCGACAGCACATTGTTCGTTATTCGTAACGGCTTGCTCGAACGCGAATACTTGCCCGTTGTCGATCGTTACTACACCGAAAACAAGATGCCTAACGTCGAAATCATCCTCAACGGCGGCACATTCAAGAAATACGGTCGTTATGGCTACGGCAAATACGGTTACGGCTCGTATGGCTACGGCTACGGCGGCTACGGTTATGGTTACGGCTAT
>DGIK01000031.1:19431-41802 GCA_002393195.1 Bacteroidales bacterium UBA3824
CTACGGTTATGGCTACGGCTACGGCGCCAACAGCGACGAAGAGGAAGAAGAAGATTAATCCCAAGGTATCAAATATCAACAGGAGGACTTTGGTATATGAAGCAGTATCTCGACCTACTCGACACCATTCTAAAATATGGCGTGAAGAAAACCGACCGCACCGGCACCGGCACGATAAGTTATTTCGGCTATCAGATGCGGTTTGATTTGGCGGACGGTTTTCCATTGCTGACTACCAAAAAAGTCCACCTAAAATCCATCATCTACGAACTCCTGTGGTTTTTGAACGGCGACACCAACGTCAAGTACCTTCAAGACCACGGAGTGCGCATTTGGAACGAATGGGCAGACCCCAACGGCGACCTCGGCCCCATCTACGGCTATCAATGGCGTCATTGGCGCACACCCGACGGCAAAGAAATCGACCAAATAGCCAACATCGTAAACGCCCTGAAAAACAATCCCGATTCGCGCCGCCACATCGTTTCGGCGTGGAATCCCGCAGATGTTGACGATATGGCATTGCCACCCTGCCATACAATGTTTCAATTTTACGTAGCGGACGGACGACTCTCCTGCCAACTCTACCAAAGGAGTGGCGACAGTTTTCTCGGCGTACCGTTCAACATTGCATCGTATGCATTATTGACAATGATGATGGCGCAAGTCTGCGGCTACAAGCCAGGCGTATTTGTGCACACCTTGGGCGACGCACACATTTACCTCAATCATTTGGAGCAGGTGCACACACAATTGCAACGCACCCCCTACCCTCTTCCGACAATGCGCATCAACCCCGACGTGAAAGACATATTCTCATTCCAATACGAAGACTTTACATTGGAAAATTACCAATGCCACCCGACCATCAAGGGCGTAATTAGCGTTTAAATTTTACGTTTCTCGGCTGCGGATTTCATCGCGGAGTTTTGTGGCGAGTTCATAATCCTCGCGCTTGATGGCTTTTTCCAATAGGATTTTCAGACGTTGAAGGTTGATGGAGGCGAGGTCATTGTCGGTTTTTGACGACACATTGCTGCCGACGCCCGCCGCGGCAAGCACCACCTCGTATGTATAAATAGGACAACCGAATTTGATAGCGAGCGCAACGGCGTCGGACGTGCGGCTGTCAAGGCGGACAATCTCATCATCGGGCGCACCCTTGATGCGGCACACCACCTCCGAATAATAAATCTCCTTCTCCACATTGGCGATGATGACCTCCTCGACCACAATTTTGTACGAATTGGCAAACCTGTAAATGAAATCATAAACCAACGGGCGTGCAATCTTGATGCCGTCCAAGAGCACAGCAATCGACTGCGCCTCCGACTTGCCAATCGTAACCGCAAGCCTGCGACCGCCGTCCTGTTCCTCCAAAACAAGGCTGTAAGTATCTGCATAATAGTGCAGTGGCGTAACCGCCACCACCGAAAGTGGAATCTTTTTCATAATGATGTCCGCTAAGAAAATATTTTCGACAAAAATAATAAAAAATATTTGCTAATACCAAAAAAAACTAATAATTTTGCAGCCGATAAAAAATAAGAAATCATTAGCAGGGTTCCTAAGAGATCGTCCCCATATTGGGGCACACCACCTTGGCTAAGCAAACACTAACAAACAAATGTACGCAATCGTAGAAATCGCAGGTCATCAGTTCAAAGTAGAAAAAGACCGCAAAGTGTATGTAAACCGTCTCCACAGCGACGAAGGCAGCAGCATCAGCTTCGACAACGTGCTCCTCGTTGACAACGACGGCGACGTAAAAGTAGGCGCACCCAAAGTGGACGGCGCATCGGTGTCGGCAAAAGTACTCCGCCACCTCAAAGACGACAAGGTAATCGTCTTCAAGAAAAAACGCAGAAAAGGCTACGCCGTAAAGAGAGGACACCGTCAGTGCCTCACTCAGATCCTCATCGAAGGCATCAACTTCTAATCGGACGCGAAGGCAAGCGTTTTTAATTATTTTTTTTAAGTTAACAACAAGACTAAAACAGTAACAAGAAATGGCACATAAGAAAGGCGTCGGCAGTTCGCGCAACGGTCGTGAATCGCACAGCAAACGCTTGGGCGTTAAGAAATTTGGTGGCGAGCAGGTTATAGCCGGCAACATCATCGTCCGTCAGAGGGGTACTCAGCACAACCCCGGTGCAAACGTAGGCATGGGCAAAGACCACACCCTCTTCGCACTCGTGGACGGCACAGTAAAATTCCAGGTTAAACGCGGCGACAAGAGTTACGTCAACGTAATTCCCGCTGAGGCCAAGGAAGCGTAACCTCCGTTACCGCTCTAAAAGGCAAAAAACAGAAGACACTCCCAAGTTGGCTCATCAATCTATGATTAATAGCGGCTTGGGAGTTGTTTTTTTTGATAACAACAACTAAAAACACAGGTAATCATGCTGTTAGTAAAGACAATAGTTGACAATCCAGAGTTCGTAATAGAACGACTCGCCATCAAAAACCGCGACGCTCGCGCTTCCGTGGAGAAGATTGTGGCTCTCGACAAGGAGAAACGCGCAATCCAGACCCGTCTCGAAGAAAACAAGGCAGAGCAAAACGCTCTCGCCAAGAAGATTGGCGAATGTTTCAAGCAAGGCAAAAAAGACGAGGCTGACGCCGCAAAAGCCCGCGCCACCGAACTCAAAAACATCATAAAGGACGGCGAAGACCAATTCCAGGCTCTCGACAAGGAACTCAACGACATCCTCGTGCTCCTGCCCAACCTGCCATACGAACTCGTTGCGCCCGGCAAGTCGGCAGACGACAACGTGGAAATCCGCCGTGGCGGCGACGCCCCGAGTTTTGAAGGCATCGACCCGCTCCCGCACTGGGAACTCGCCAAGAAATACGACATCATCGACTTTGCCACCGGCGTAAAAATCACCGGCGCAGGCTTTCCACTCTACAAGGGCAAGGGCGCAAAATTGCAACGCGCTCTCATCAACTTCTTCCTCGACGAGGCCGCCAAATCCGGCTATATGGAGGTAGAACCGCCGGTATTGGTAAACGAAGCATCAGGTTTTGGCACAGGTCAATTGCCCGACAAGGAAGGTCAGATGTACCACTGCGAGGTTGACAATCTCTACCTCGTGCCCACCGCCGAAGTGCCCGTCACCAACATCTACCGCGACGAAATCCTCGACGCCAAGCAACTCCCAATCAAGCATTGCGCCTACACACCGTGTTTCCGCCGCGAGGCTGGCAGTTACGGCGCAGACGTTAAGGGTCTCAATCGTCTCCACGAATTCGACAAGGTGGAACTCGTGCAGGTAGTACACCCCGACAAGAGTTATCAGGCGTTGGATATGATGGTATTGCACGTAGAAGGCCTTGTGAAAAAACTCGGTCTCCCCTACCGCATCATCCGTCTCTGCGGCGGCGATATGAGCTTCACCTCGGCAATGACCTACGACTTTGAAGTTTGGTGCGCCGCTCAGCAAAAGTGGCTCGAAGTAAGTTCGGTTTCCAACTTTGAATCGTTCCAGGCAAACAGGCTCAAACTCCGTTTCCGCGAGGACGGCGACAAGAAGACCCGCCTCTGCCACACCCTCAACGGTTCGGGTCTCGCATTGCCACGCATCGTTGCCACCATCCTCGAAAACAACCAGAAGGGCGACCGCATCGAAATCCCCGAAGTTTTGAGGAAATACACCGGCTTCGATTTCATCGGCGGCGAAGAGGAATAAAATATGGGGTGCGGACGGCTCGTCCGCCAACATTGAATTACGAATCGTTTTCCGTTTTCCGTTTTCCGTTTCCCGGTTTCCGTGCGCTTACGCACACGGCTTGGTGATACCGCCCCGTTGGGGCTTTACGTCATACGCATAGCGCCAACGGCGCGAAAACTCCAAGCCGTGTGCGTGAGCGCACGGTTATTTATATGCACGGTTAATTATATATACGATTAATTATATGCACGGTTATTTATATCAACGTATATTACACAAACAAATACGAATTATGCGCAAACTTTTATTAATCATTGCATTGGTATTCTGTGCGGTGTTTGCATCGGCGCAGGAAACAACACGTGTTTATTGCGAAATGCAGCAATACAACAGCCTAACAGGAGGATTGTCAACATACGTTGACTTGGGCCTTGAAAAATCTTCACTGAATGGCACTTACACAACACTTATGGACGACTATGGCAACAAATTCGTCTCCAAAATTGCTGCCGTCAACTATCTATGCAGCAAAGGATGGACGGTATTCACCTTTATCGGCGGCAACGAAACCGACAAAGATCGCGTGATTTTTTACAAGGACATCACCGACAAATCCCAAATCATCGAAGGCCTTAACGTGAAAATAAAGAATTAAAGATTAAAGAATTAAAGACCAAAAACCAAAACCTCACTTCTTCCGATACAACAATATCGTGCCGCTACGTTTCAAAGTGCTGCCATCCTTGCCGCTTACAACAATATCGTAGAAATACGTGCCTGGGGGACAGGGGCGGTTGCCTTTGTTGTCTATCGTGCCGTCCCAACCAAAAATAGACGGCGTAACGCTCTCCCACTTGCAGATGGTCTGTCCATACGAATTGTAAATCTTGCAACGTAAACTCTTGATATTGGCGGGCATCTGTGTGAGGTTGCCATTTTTGAGAAACGACTCATCCTCGTCAAAAAACGTAAACACATCATTCACACCGTCGCCATTGGGCGTAAAGACATTCACTTCCTTAATCTCCAACGGACGAGGGACGATGCTAACGTACTGAGTGTCAATATCAATACAACCCTTGGCGGACTTAGTTTCCATTATGACCTCATATTTGCCTCGGTCATAATATGCGTGAGGCGCGTCGGCGGTGTACTCGCGGGGCGAATTGTCGCCAAAATGCCACGTGGTTTCCGCCGCCCAGGACGTCTTGTTACTAAATTTGATTTCGTCGCCAATGAAAGCCGTGCCGCCGTCCTCCACGCTCGTAAAATTTGCCAACTCCACATTCACAAACACCGACGTATCGTGCAGACAGCCCATATCGTCGCTAATCAAAAAACTATAACGCGTAGTGCCTTCCTCCTGCGGGCGCGCATCGGCAACTCCCGCAGACGTAGCCGAAACACCTTTGCCCGACCAAACAGCGCGGCGCAGGTCATATTTGGCGTCAAACTGCCATTGATGGGCTTCCGTCAAATCTTCGTCTAAAACAATCTCAAATCCAAGCACATAGCAACTATTTTCGGTGTCGTTGGAAGTGATTTCGAGTTTCCATTCGCCATTGACGGGTGCGCCCACGAGATTGGCAAATTCGGGCGTATTGCCGGGCGTAAAAACATATTCCATCAATCGCCTCAACGCAAAAACATACTCCCTGCCGCCATCGAGTGCCTTGCCATATTCGCTCAAAACCGCCATCTTGCCGTCGGGTGCGGTGAGCGTTACCTGCGCATTGGAGGTATTATCGTGAAAAAACGACAATTTGACAGCCTCTATGTCGCCCGCGCCAATTGTAACACCGTCAAAATTCTTGAACCTCACCTTCTCGCTCCACGTGGTGCCATACAAGGTCTGCGGTGCAGATTCATAATACGAATTATTAACCTCATACTTGACTTTGGCGTCGGCGATGGGCATCGTGAGAGTGATTTTTTCGCCGAGACACACTCCTGAATACGCACTACTGATGTCATTCTTATAACCACTAAAATCCGGCGATTTGCCCACCGTCACCTTCGCAACGTCGGTAATGGAAATATCGCCCTGAGTCATCTTGACGCTCACCATATACGCGCCGCCCTTCTTGTACGCATACTCCACCGACGGGATGCGCGTGGTGCGGAAGTCGCCATTATCAAAATCCCAATAATACGACACGCCGTCTGCCGCGCCCTCCACCGTCGCCGTAAACGTAATTAAATCCTCAGGACACGCCTTGATGACGCCATTATCGGCATCAATATGAATGGTCTGCGACATTGCCCCAATAGAAAGGAGCATCGTTGCTATGATTGAAATTAAATGCTTCATACCAATTGTAATTTTGGTGCAAAAGTAACATTAAATTTTTTTGGGCGCAAAAATTTTTGACTATCTTTGCCACTATGATACGGACATTATTTATATTGACAATCCTAATGGCGACGCTCGGAGCATCGGCGCAGCCATTTTTGCACGACCAACCCATCAAGGATGGCACAGACAGGCGTGTGTATAGCACAATACAGACCCACGTGGGCGATTCTTACGCCAACACTTGGAACGTGGGCAGTGCAAAAAAACTTTCGGGCAAGATTTATGTGCTCGAAGTGTGGCTCACGCGCCCCGGCACGTCGTGGAGCAAAACCGACATGGGCACCGTTCAATACAAAATCAACAACGCCCTCGCGTGGCTGCAACGTATGGCGGCGCGTTACAGCGTTGCGGTGGAATTTGAGAAAGGCTCTTTTCACGGCGACGGCGGCGGCGTGGAGATGAGCGGCTTGCCCAAATCTTACGACGACTGCGCCAATCAGCCGCTATTGCTGCCACGCGCTCTCAAAGTGATTGGTTATGAAGATGTTATACAATGTTACAACCGGCTCAAAGAAATCTCCGGCACCGACAACATCATCGTATTGGTTCTTATCAACAACGACGGCTGGTCAAACGCCAACCAATTTTCATCGCTCCACGCCACCAATCATTTCAGGGATTATTTTCTTGAAAGTGTCAACCTATTCCGCACCGACGACGGCGAACCCACCAACGGTCAGACCATCGCCCACGAAATCCTGCATCTATTTGGCGCGTGGGATATGTATGACGGTCAAGCGTCCAACGCCGCCAGCAAATGGGCAAATCAATATTACCCCAACGAGATAATGCTGCAAGTATCGTCAACATTGGACGACCTCACCATCTCGCCCCTCACCGCCTGGCTCGTCGGCCTCACATCAGAATACCACGAATGGTATTGGGATTTCATAAGGGAGGAGTATAAGTGATTTAATTGATATACAACGAATTAAATAATTACAAATGCTTGAAAACGTACTAAATCTCGAAAAAAAAGTGAGATTAAGTACATTTTCAAGCACAAAAACATAAACTAATGTTTGTTAAGCGTTAAATTTTGCAATGATTTGGGTTCACAGACAAAAAAAATCTATCATATAAATTACTGATTAACAATAAAATACAACAAAAATAAGGAAAATTTTTAAAAATATTTTGACATTTTAAATGTTTTTTTGCACCTTTGTCACGGTTAAGAACAGCATCTTATCCAACAATGTTGAAAGATAAAAGAGGCATTGTGCGGTAATCTGCAAGAGAATGTGGAAGTTTTCAAGAATATACGATTACTGCACAACTGCCACGCTTTAAATTATCAGCGTGGTTCGTTGTGTTATGTTGTATATTTAGGTATTCCACAACCTTCTTGCAAATATAACGCAAAGTAACTACGCTTTTGTTGTATTTATACAGTACATCGTAGTCCTTCCTCTTGATTATAATTGTTAATCAACACCATATCACATAAACAATAAAACAAAAACAATGAAACGAATAATACTTCTTCTGCTTGTATCCGCAATCTTAACAGAATTTGCGGCAGCGCAAGGATACGAAATCAAAGTGAAAATTCACCACATTCCCAACGACACCGTGATACTCGGACACCATTTCAATGAACGTCTGATACCCGACGACACTGTGGTGCTCGACAACAAGTGCGAGGGCGTATTCCGTGGAAAAGAAAAACTGCCCGTGGGAATGTACTTCATATTCCTGCCGAGCCGAAACTACTTCGACATCCTCATCGACGGCAGCCAGACCTTCTCAATAGAAAACGACACAACGCCTTCCGAGTTTCTCAAAAACATGAAGATAACCGGCAGCATCGAAAACCAAATATTCCACGACTACCAAGTGGTGCTTAGGGAAGCCACCCTGGAATACAACGAACTCACCGCGCAATTCGAAAAAATAAAGGGCGACTCCGTCAAGGAGAACGAAATAAAGGAAAAGAAGAAAGCCATCGGACATCGCGTCGAGCAAGAATACATAAACCAGAAGACTCAATATCCCGACCAGTTCTTCTCAAAATTCCTGACCGCGACGCGCGACGTTGAAGTGCCTGAATCCATCACAGACAAGACCGACAGATTCTATTATTATAAGGCGCACTATTTCGACAACTTCCCGCTCGAATACGCACCGCTGCTGCGCACTACAATCTACCAGCCGAAGATTGAAAAATACATCACGAACCTCTGTATGCAAATGCCCGACTCGCTGATTAAGGAATGTAAAATGTTAGTCGGCAAGGTGCGTGGAAACGAAGAACTCTTCCGCTTCATGCTCGTATCTCTGTACAACAAGTACCATAAAAACGAAGAAATGCACGACGTGTATATTGAACTTGCTAAAATATTCTGTGAAGAAGCAGTATGGGCTACGGATTCTTTCAAAAATGAACTTAGAAAAGAAATAAGTAAGGATGTAGAACTATCAAGCAAGGAAGAACGAGAGCGGAAACTTAACGAAATCAAAAAGAAGTACGACGCAAACCATTCGAGTGTAGAAGAAGAAGTAAAAAAATACGAGGAATACGTTAATAAAGTTTTTTATGCCTATCACAGTTCAATCGGATGGGACGGCAAAAGTAAGGTGGTAATTACAAGTTCACATGTTATGTCTCAGTTGAATTTGGCTGTATCAATTGCAAAAAAAACAATTGACCCAAAATTAATAAATCGCTTGTCCGCTTCCTACCGTAAGTTTATGGGACTTTATAGAGGTTATGTCGTTTTTTTTGAAAGTGAATTTGTGGAAAAGGTATATCCCGCAGTTGCCAAGAATAGTGAATCTCTTGATTTTGAAATATTTTATGTCAAGACATTTTACGAATATAATTTTTACGCCGATAGTAGTGTCATCAACAGGGTGTGCGATGCAATTACTCGCACATCAGACAGAGAGCGACAAGCATATTTGTTCTCTGAATATGTCAATTTGTGCCGTAAGTACAAAAATGCAACAAAGACACCACCAACAGTCAACACATCGCTTTCTGCTCCTATTTGCAAATCGTTTGTGGACGAAATTATCAACACTCGTTCTTCTCAGGCAATTGCAAAATGCGACGAAATCACAAAAGGGTGGCCAAATTACCAAAGCGATATATATCTTCCAACGGAAGAAGTGCGTCTTTACAACAAGTTGAAAAATTTAGCAGCCAAAGACAGCAGGGATTTATTCTCTACAATAGACCTCTATTTGCAGAAGTATGCAAATTCGGGAAATGATATTTCCGGCTCCATACTCTCTAACTTGCAATCAATGAAAGACCAAGAGTCTGCGGATGCAATCATCAATATGATTCACAATTATTCCGCTTTTATCAATCAACACGATAATTATAACACGAAACTAAACGACTTGCTATACAAGAGATTGACCAACCTCGACGCATCATCTTCAATACAAACAGCGGACAAACTGGTAGAAGACAACGCATCTTATATGCAAAGCAATCCTACATTTGACACCCAGGTACAGACTGTGTATCTTACGAAACTATCAGAACTTGATGAAAGCAATCGTAACGAACAAATCTTGGAGGCTATTTCTCGCAATAAGAGATACTCGTCAAAAATGAAACAGAAATTCAATCCGATAGTTACAATATACACTTGGATAAAGAATAACTCCTCTGCATCATATAAATGGACAGGTATTATCGACAAATACTTATCTTGTTTCCCGACAAATGTTCACAAAACAGAACTAACCAATTTGAGGAACAAATATTCGGAAGAAATAAGACGGCTAGAAGAAGAACGTCGCCGTGCAGAAGAAGAACGCAGAGCACGCGAAGCGAGTGTTGCAGCACAAGCAAACAACCCACGCGTAGGAGATTATGTACAAGTCGAAACAAGGTTTAGTTGTGGATTATTATGCTCCACTCCAAACTTTATAATTACAGGATATGTCACACGGTTTTCCAAATACGGATACAGCAACGAACATACATCCTTATCCATCGAAGTAAAATCAATATCAGGCAAACGCGGAGAGGACTATACCGATGATCATTGGAAAATTGCTCGTGAAAAGGTAAAGATTGGTTCTGAATTGCATTTTTCGGATAGTGGCGAAGGTAGTGATCTCTTTCACAATCTTATAATTTTGAACCGTTAATTTTCATTAAACTCGCCAAATTTTTCTGTTCACTATGAAGTGGATGATACAGCAAAATTGCAATGAAAGGCAATAAAAAATGCTTGAAAACGTACTAAATCTCGAAAAAAAAGTGAGATTAAGTACGTTTTCAAGCATTTTTTTTGCGATTGAGCCACGCCAAATCGCATCACTTCTTCCCCTTCACCTGTTTCAAACTTCCCCTGACGACATCCCTAATCTCAAACTCTGACACTGGGACTTCGCCGGTGATGAAGTCGGCGTTGTTGAAATTGGCGGTGAATTGCTCGTAAAAATCGGGATCTTCCTGGGGCAGGACAAAACGCTTGTCAAACGTGCCTTTGTCGGGGTTGAAATGCGCAAAATACGGCTTTGTAAACAGTTTGTCGGGATATTTGGAGCCGACTACGAGCCACTTGCCATTGTGCGACCAATTGTGATTGCTCTCAGTGGAAGGGCTATTGACGCCATCAGGATGCGAAATCTGCATCGTCGTCAAATCCAACAGCCAAATCTCCGATTCCTGATTGAACGGCGTAAAATAGCCACGCTCCGCCAACGTGTAGGCGATATATCTGCCGCACGGCGACGGCTTGGGATATGCCACACTGCCATGAGCCGCCTGGTCGGTAAGCAACGTATCTACATCGCCCCAAACATCCTTTTCGGCATCGTAAGAAATCTTCAACAGACTGAATCTCAGGCTGGTATCGGTTTCGTCGCCCTCACGGCGTTTTTTGGCACTTATGTAATAAAGCGTCTTGCCGTCGGGACCCCACGCAGGGAAATTTTCGAGGTCTTCGGTGCAGAGTTTGGGCGTCGAAAATACGGTTTCGGTCTTCATATTCATAATTATAATGTCCGAAACGCGGTCGGAAACGTAGATACGCTTTTCGAGGTCGTTGTGGAAACGCTGACCGATATTATTGGCTGACATCGCTATGATGTAGCCGTTGGGATTCCACGACGAATACACGCCACCCGAAATCATCGAATCAACCTTTGTATTGAATTTCTGCAACTTGCCCTCCCACAAAATCGTGGTGCCAGGATTGAATTTGCGGCTGTGAAACAACATCTTGTCGGGACTTTGGGCACAAAACGAATGACAATTGACGCAAGCATTGTCGATGCCGGAATTTTCGATAATCGGCTTGCAACCAAAATTCTCCACGCAACGCTGATACAGTCCCATTTTGAGCCAAAAAACATAGCCCGTCTCTATATTTCGGTAAGCAAGATGAGAATCGATGCTGTCGGGCGAGATGTATTGCACAAACGGTTTGTAACGAAAACATTTGCCCGACGTGTCGGTGATGTACGCCGTGTAACTAATTGAGCCACCGACATTTTCCTTCAACAACGCCTTCCAATCGTCGATGTCCCAAATGAGTTTGCCGTCCTTGCACAGAATCTTTTCACAGCCCTTGGACGACGACACATCCACCATTTCGAGCCGTCCATCCGCCGCCTTAAAATTGAGCGGCGCGATGTTTACAGGAATGGTAACGTCGGTATAGTCGGGGAATATCGACGGCACAGCGTCTTTGTCTTGAAAATCAGTGATTTCCTTGGCGCAGGACGTTATAATCGCAAATGCTGAGAGCAAAAATATAATCTTTTTCATTCTTTGTGGCTGTTTTTGAGACTAAAATTCTTTGACATCGGATTTTCAAACGTGTAATAAATCCAATAAGTATCGGCAAAACTCTGTTTTACAATTTTGTAGGCGTCAGCTCCATTGCGGTTGCAAATAGTGCCAAACTCCATGAAACGACGATTTACAACAGCATCAAGAGAAATCTCAGCTACTTCTTTGCGCTGATTCTGGGTAGTGGCCTTGTAGATAGCCACCGCCTCCTGATAATGCTTGGGCAGATGTTTAAGGTCGTATTTTGACTTGAAAAGCACATTGAAAAAATTTTCAAAATCCTTACTCAACAAGCAGTAACACAGCAAGTAATCAGTAGCGGCATAATTGTTCTTATTGACAAGAAACAACTCCTCAAAATTCCTATATGGCGGCGACATAATGTAATCGCGCTTTACCATCGTTTTTTGTTTCATCTGTACATAATCCTTTGGCAAAGAGCGGACGTCTTTTCCTGCAATAAAATTACGTCTGTCTCTTACGAATTTGTGCGCCAACATATTGCGTTCCAACTGCTTGAGAAATATCTCCGCCTCATCATATCGTCCCGATATTATCAGACAGTCGATAATGCGACGCAGCACATACGGGCTGTCCTTAAAATAGATAACGCTCTCGTATGCATAATGCAACGACTCCGAAATCTGTCCTATATGGAAATACATTGTACTCGACGGATAGCACACGCTGCCAGCCATTGGTTCTTCTATCGTAAGAGCTTCTACGCCAAGCAATTGTGGATAATCAAACAACCTGCTTGCCATCTGTCCTTTCATCGCCAATGCAAAGTCGTAATAGAAATTGGTATTTCTGTCATAACCGGGAAACTTGGTGGCATTGTCGATAATGTACTGCCAATTGCCGAGTTCCGCCTCCCACGCCATCCGCGCCGAAAATCTCTCCCTCCTGCTATCAAACATACGGTAAACGCCTATGACAACGCCCACAAATACTGCCAAAACCACAGCATAGCACACAGCAGGACGACGGAAATTTTTTTTGCAAGCCCATTTTTGTACCAAAATTGACACTGGCACCAACAGATAAAACATCGCAATCACCGGTTGATACAGCTCCAATATAGTACGCGAAATGGTAGGCAAATAAAACACCTGCGCCGGAGTGAGCGGCATCACAAAGCGATACATCAACGCCGGATAAAAAGCCGCCACAGCCAGTGTCCAAACCCAATCCAAATATTTGATTTTTTTGATAATAGCCAACGTCAATCCTGCCGCGCAAAAACTATACAGATACAGCGGTCCGCAGCAATGATAAACCGCAATTGCAGCCACCGCACTCAATACGCACAGCCACTTGCTATCTTTTGGCAAAAGAAGCAGCAAATTCATCACAGCAAGCATTATCACAAGCCGGGCAATAGCCGCGAAGTCAAAATAGACATTGTTGATGCACACCACCGACACAAAAAGCGGCACATACCAAAACAACGATTTCGCGCCAAAGTGGGTATCAAAAATTTTTTGCATCAGCACTACCAACAGCCACGCCGATAGCGCAATCTCCAATACAAGCAAAAATTCGCCCCAAAATGTCATATAAAAATATTGCTCCACAAACAACGACAAGTACGCCCCTACCCCACCGGGCAACGCAAGCCATTCCATAAAAAACTGACCGTCAGTCAAAAAGGCGGGATGCTGCATCACATGATATATGCCCATTCCTACCCCAAACATCAAAAACAACAAAACAACCACGTATGCCGCCACTATAGCCGCATGGTATCCATATTTGTCTCTCAATTCCTTGATTACCATAATTATATCCAATGACAAAAAACTGGCAACATTATCATTGCCCACTATTATCGCACAAAGTTAAAAAAAGTTTGCGGAATATCCACCGACAATGCAATGAAATATGTTTTTAACAATAATTAACATCCACATCGAAACATTTTCTGTATATTTGCGTTAAAAATACACAAATATAAAACAAAAACATAAATCATTATGAAAACAAACTACACTTTCGATGAAATCTTTGATATGGGCATCAAATTTCATCACTATGCAAACACAGCATATCCGCTGAGAGTCAATTCGTTGGCGCAGTACGAACTGCATGACATCAATGCAATCCGCAAGTGTGTGGAGGCCAACATCAAGGCACAACGCGAACTCAATCTCTACGTCCACGTGCCGTACTGCAAGGCTCGTTGCAAATTCTGCGAGTATGTCGTAATGAACGACCCAAACGAAGTGCCGCAAGACAAGTATGTCGATTACCTCTTGCGCGAAATGGAGATGTACCGCGAGATGGTGGGCAATACGCCGATTGTTGGCTACGACCTCGGCGGCGGCACTCCGATGTACTTGACGCTCAGCAACATCGAGCGCATCACCAACGAAATCAAAAAATTCAACTTCAAGCCCGGCACCACATTCAGCATCGAGACAACGCCCGTAATTGCCGCCAAGGAAGTTGAAAAATTGGAGGCTGTCCGCAAAATGGGTTATGAGAGGATTTCGATGGGATTTCAGACAGTTTCCGCCAACCTCCTCGAATCACTCGGACGCGAGGGCAGCAAGTCAATCTACGAACAAGCAGTCAAAAACATCCGTCTCGCGGGCTACACGCGCCTGAATATCGACCTGATGTACGGCTTCCTCAATCAGACCGACGACGACTTCGCCAACACCGTAAAATACACAATCGCAATGCAGCCGGAGTACATCACGCTCTACCGCAATCGCTACAAAGGCACCAAGTTGGAGAAGGAATCGCAGGGCGTGAGCCTCTTCAAGGCCAACCGTCAATACGAAATCGCCTACACTCTCCTCAAAGCGGCTGGCTATATGGCAAACGTCGGCAAAAACACTTTTAGCCGAGTAGAAGGCGACCTCGGCACGTCCGACTACCTGACCACAAGGGTTGTAAATGCAACATCATACATCGGAATGGGATTGGGCGCACAATCGTTTGTGGGCAATTATTTGGCTTACAATCTTGGCTGCGACAATCACAAGATGGACAAATATTTTGCAGCCATCGACCGCAACATTCTGCCAATCAACGACATCGCCGATATGCCGGTGGCAGAGGTGAGGGCAAAGGCATTGTCTGTGATGTTCTACTTCGGATTTATCTCGATGAAGAGCTACAAGGCACGATTTGGCGAGGATTTCAAGGAGATTTTCAAGGGCGAAATCAAGTATTTGCAGGACAATATGTTGATGGAGTTTGTTGACGACGACACCTTTATGCTCACGGAATACGGCTCTCACCACATCTACGGCATCATTCCGTTGTTTTACAGTCAAAGGTCTAAGGATGAGATGTTTGAGATGGCAAATCGTATCCTCAACCCCGAAAAGGGCGAGAGCATCTTTTTGGAGAAATACGACCGCAAACAATACGACGCGCCGTCCGTAGCCGCCGACATCATCGTACTCTCCCCCGACCGCAAAAACATCCTACTCATCACCCGTGGCAACCATCCTTTTGCCAACTGTCTCGCACTGCCGGGCGGTTTTTATACCCCTGACGACGATACCATCGAAAATTGCGCCGTCCGTGAACTCCGCGAGGAGACCGGCATCACAATCAACACCGCCGACCTTCGCCTCATCAAAGTATCAAGCGGCAACAATCGCGACCCACGCGGATGGATTGTTTCTGTGGCGTATCTCGTTGTACTGCAACAAGATGCCAAACCGTTGGCGGATTCCGACGCGATAATGTGCAAATGGTATCCCATTGCAGATTTGGACAAGTTGCAGATGGCATTTGACCACCGCACAATCATCAAGACTGCCATCGCATAATGTCGTGACTCGTCCACGCACCATTTCTCACAAAAAAAATTTTGCCCAAATGTGGGTCAAAAAACCTACATTTGGGCAAGATTTTTAAAATTTTGCCCAAATGTGGGGTAAAAAGTATTGATTTGGGCAAGATTTTTATTATATTTGCAACGTCAAATCAATACAAAACCCGCCATGAAAACAGAAAAATTGATAGGACGCAAAACCGAAATTGCTGAAATTCAGAACTGTATCAACTCAGACAGGTCTGAGTTCGTAATTCTTTATGGACGCAGGCGCATCGGTAAGACGTTCCTTGTAAAAAAATATTTTGACGGCAAATTCGACTTCCACTTCGTTGGCGCGTCAAGACACACGACGCCGCAACAACTCGAAGATTTTGGCAAGTCGCTCGCCAAATACGCCGATACAGACATTCAGACACCGCGCAATTGGTCTGACGCATTGGATATGTTGGCAAAGCATCTTGAAACCATCAACAAAAAACGGAAAAAAATCATCTTCATCGACGAAATGCCTTGGATAGACCGCAAACAATCGGATTTTGTGGCGGCGTTGGAACATTTTTGGAACAGTTGGGCGGCAACAAGGAATGACATCATACTCATAGCCTGTGGTTCATCTACATCCTGGATGATTAACAATTTCATACAAAACAAAGGTGTACTACAAAATCGCATAACACATCAAATTTATCTACGTCAATTCACATTGAATGAAACCGAAGAATATCTCAAAAACAAAGGTTTTGTGTGGCAACGCCCTCAGATAATGCAATGCTATATGGTGTTGGGCGGCGTACCGTACTACCTTTCACTTTTGGACAGACATTTGAGTTTGGCTCAAAACATCGATAATCTATTTTTTCGGCAAGATGCACTTCTACAATACGAATTTAATGACCTATACAATCCTCTTTTTTCAAGAGCCGACAAGTACATCAACATAGTAAAAGCACTATCAACCAAGCAAAAAGGACTTACACGCGACGAAATTATTTCTGCCACCAATTATCAGGGAGACAGCCTCACCACAATCCTCAACAACTTGGAAAACTGCGACTTCATCGAATGTTACAACCAATACGGCTCCAAAAAGAAAAATATGATATACAAGATTGTGGATTTTTTCACGCTGTTTTATTTCAGATACATAGACGGCAACCGCACCAAGGACGAGGAGTATTGGCAACACAATTGCAGCACGTCCTCCGTAGCCGCGTGGCAGGGCATTTCGTTTGAACTCTTATGCCGCTGCCACCTCCAACAAATAAAACACGCCCTCGGTATTTCGGGCATCGCCACCAAAACTGCATCGTGGAAATACATTCCGCCGCAAAATTCTGCCGAACAAGGCACTCAGATTGATATGGTGATTGAGCGCATCGACAAGATGATTCATCTTTGCGAAATGAAATTTCGCGACCGTAAATTTGCCATCGACAAGTCATACGCCGATATCATCAATCGCCGTGCAGATATTTTCAAAGAAAAAACGCAGACTACCTGTCAAGTGGTAAATACAATCGTAACACCTGTCGGGCTTACAAGTAGCAAATACAATGCATTGATACACAGCGTCGTTACGGCAGACGAATTGTTCTCGAAATAAAAATTTTGCCCAAATGTGGGGTTGCAGACCTACATTTGGGCAAGATTTTTTGTAACATATTGTGCAATATAGTTTGCGGAACGTGTACAAGCCACGCCCCTACTTCTTTTTGCCCAATACCTCTGTCTTCAAAAAATACGACAGATACCGCGCCATTTCGGCGGCGCGCTTGGCGGATGGATGCCAATCTGCACCGTAGCCGAGGGAGTCGTCCTGCTCCTGGAAATTGAAGGTATAAACACGCGAATCGTTGATGACGCGCATTGCGGTTATGCTGTTGATAATGACATCGCTAAGATGCTGAGCCTGTTGGTAATGCAGCATCGGCGAATTTACTAATACAATCTTTGCCGTGGGGTAATGCTGACGGATTTGCTTAACGAAAGCAATGTACGACACGGCAAATTTTTCATAATTATAATTGTTTTCGCTGAGGTCGTTGGTGCCGAGTCCGAGTACAACAATGTCGGGCTTAAACTGCGAAAAATCCCATTTAGTAGTCGAATCATTGATTAAGGCGTTTTCATAGACGCGAGGCATAGGCCAACGGCTGCCGGTGATGGTGTCGCCAAAATTCTTATAAATGCCAATGCCCGACCGCGCAACCACCATCGAGATTGCGTCAAGATTTTTGATGGTAATGCCCGCAAACGATTTGGCAAAATTGGAGGTGGAGTCGGCAAAATGGTCGTTCTCCGATTGTGCCTCGTTGCCGTAGCCGCAGGTAATCGAATTGCCAATAAACTCTATCTTCGGACGTTTTTTGGTATCGACTTTGAGTACTTTTGCGCCGTTGCCAAGCACAAAACCGTGAAATTCGGGAAACACCTGATAAGCCTCAGTTACAAGCATCAACTTGACGGTATGCTCGCCGGCGGCGCATTTGGCGAGTTCAAATTCGCGGATGCCGTCGTCGTATCCGTGCGTGGAGAATTTCTTGAAACCGCCGCCATCAACGCTCACAGCATAATATCCGGCGTTGGCTTTGAGTTTTGCCGAAATGCCCGTGCCGTTGAATTTGATAGTGAACGCCGTGCCGGGGTAGCAATAATGCAGCACATTGTTCTTATTAACAATGCGTCCCTCCAAAAGGAGATTAGGATTGTTGGGGGCAACAACCACCTGCGCCCACACACACTGAACCATCAATGCCAATATTATTGTCAAAATTATTCTCATATCGTTTCGGTTTTATTGTTATACAGTTTTATTGTTTGTTGCTCGGTATCAACACTTTGGGAATTACCCAATGATTGTCGTAAGCATGAATGTTGATGGGCTTGCCATCCGCATCGAGGTAAGTGTTCTTGTCCTTTTTGCGGATTTTCCAACATTTGCCTTCTACGACGTGACGGCGTACAATGGCAACTATTGAATCGTAAGTGGCATCGGGATTGTTGGCACCGATGCGCGCCCCCACGATATTGTTGAGCATATCCATACGGCTTGCAATGCTGTCCTGCGGCGTTTTTTTGCGAGTGGGGTCGGCTTCGTATTCAAGATAATTGCCGTCCTCGTGCGCCTGACCAAGTTTGATAGCCTTGTCGTAGCCGATTTTTTGAGCCGTCAACGCCATCCACAATGTATGCTTGAAGGCATCGACCATGCCGCCATTGAGGTCGCCGTCAAAATCGGCATCTTTGAGCCTTCGTTGCGCCTCAGCCTTTACGCTGTCGGCTATTTTGTGGGTGATAAACGCCGCCCACGGATGCCACTTCACCCATTTTTGCTCTGGGACGCTGAGTTTTTTGTACGACTCCATAAACTGAGCGTAAGCCTCTGTGTGTGTGGCTGTTAAAAAAGTTCCTATAAGGACGGCAACGAGAGCGAAACTACTCAATATCGTCGCCCGCCGTGCTGTCTTCGTCATCTTTTGATATTTTATCAATTATCACCACAAACTCCCCTTTGGGCGGACGTGCGCCAAAAATTTCGAGAAGTTCGTCGGGAGTGCCGCGCAGGGTTTCTTCATGGATTTTGGAGATTTCACGGGAAATCGACACCCGCCTGTCAGCCCCAAAATGCTCCTTGATTTCGTCGAGGAGTTTGAGTATGCGGTATGGCGATTCGTAGAGTATCACCGTCATTTCCAACGATTTCAACGCCGCGAGCCTTTTTTGCCGACCCTTCTTCTGCGGCAGGAATCCTGCAAAAACGAAACTCTCGCACCCAAATCCCGAATCCACCAACGCCGGCACAAATGCAGTGGCACCGGGCAGACATTCGACATCCACGCCGCGCTCCACACAGGCACGCACGAGCATAAAACCGGGGTCGGAGATTGCCGGCGTGCCCGCATCCGAAATCAGCGCGATGTCCTCGCCGCCAAGTATCCGCTCGGCGTAGAGGGAGCAGGTCTTGTGCTCATTAAACTTGTGATGGCTCGCCGTCCGGGTCGAGATGCCAAAATGTTTGAGCAACCCTGCACTCGTGCGCGTGTCTTCGCAGAGTATCAGGGAGACGTTTTTGAGAACCTCGACGGCACGGAAAGTCATGTCGTCGAGGTTGCCTACGGGAGTCGGGACTACGTAAAGTTTTGCCATTGTGTTACTTGCAAGTGGCGGTCTTCTCCACCATCTGTTTCTTGTCGTTGTACTTGAAATAATAATTGTAATTGCCCTTCCTCGCAACGATGAAGGTGCGCTTCTCACCGTTGGCAAGGGTTACGTCTTCTGCCCATTGGAAGGCGTATTCGGAGGCGTACTTGCTGTTGAACGCCTGCTTGACCTTGGAATCGATAGCCGAATTTGCGATTTTATTGGACGACCATACAACATTGCCGTCATTATCATAACGCATGAAAGAATCCGCATATTCAGCAGTGAACGACGTCGGAGTCTGGGTCCAAACTGCTTTCTTGGCAGCCTCTTTGGATACATGCTCACTGTATTTGGAGACCACATTCTTAGGCACACTGCCCACCTTCACGGTGTCCTGAGCCGATGCAACGGCGGCGGACATCGACAATGCAAGACTCAGAGCGAGTAATTTTGTTGTCATAATTGGTTTTATTAATGCTTTATAATTGTTAAAAATTTTGACAAAGATACATTTTTTTTCTGTTATATGCCAACAACTGCGAAAATGTTTTTAATTTTGCACCGTTAATTACTGAAAAACACATACAAAACTAAATTCACATAAAAATGAAAAGAGTACTTATAATGGCGGCTCTCGTAGCCCCGTTGGCATTTTCTTCGTGCAACAACGCCGAATTGCAGAGGCTACAAGCTCAGAACGACAGCCTCAGAAGTGCAGTTACCACTGGCGGCATCAAGCTCGACGACTACTTTGCCGCATTCAATTCGATTCAGGAAAACCTCAACATGATTAAGGAGAAAGAGCAGATAATCTCCGTAAAGACCGGCAACGGCGAAGTGGACAAGGCGTCTGCCGACCAAATCAACGAGGACATCACCGCAATCTACGAATTGATGCTCAAAAACAAACAGACCATCAAAGACCTCAATACCAAACTTCAACAGAATGGCTTGAAAAACAAGGAGATGGCCAAGACAATCCAACTCCTCACCGACCAAATCACCAGCAATGAGAGGGAGATTGGCGACCTCAAGACCAAGCTCGAACGCCTCAATATCGACCTCGCAAATGCAGAGCGCAAGGCTGCAGAGCTCGACTCCACCCTCCAAGAAGCTCAAAACGTCAACGAGGAGCTTACAGAGGTCAACAACGCACAGGACGCAGCACTCAACACTGTTTACTACGTAGTTGGCACCAAGAAGGAACTCATCGGTCATGGCGTTGTTGACAAAGCCGGCGCATTCAAGGGCTTGAAGATTGGCGACAGCTTCGACAAAAACTACTTCACGCAAGTTGATATGCGCAATCTCAACAGCATCAACATCAACGTAAAGAATCCCAAGATTCTCTCCAATCACCCAAGTAGTTCCTACAAACTCATAGAGCGCGGCAAGATTGTAGAGAAACTCGAAATCACCGACCCCGCCGCATTCTGGGAGCGCAGCAAGTTCCTCGTGATTGTGGCTGATTAATTTGGAATATAGACGGCTCGTCCGCTAAACAATTGGGATGCAGACGGCTCGTCTGCCCAAAATACAAAATGCAGAAGTTTCGTTTTCGTTAGCGATACTTCTGCATTTTTTTTGTTGGCGAGGATTTTTTTGCAGGCGAGCCGCCTGCACTCCACCATTGTCAGAACCAAAATCCAAAGAAAAACCGCGTGATATTCCTTGTAAACCTCGTTGAGACGTTGCGGCGGTCGCCAAGCAGGGTGGCGTAAAGCACGTAGTCCATACCAATAAAACATCTCTGGAAATTGTACGACACGGCGGCGCGCCCCCAAATGCAGAGGTCGCTGTAAGTGCGAGCCATAAACTGCTTGCCGGAAGTGGTCTTCACCTCGTTTTCTTCCCAAATCATAAATGTTGGAATCACAGAAAGGTGTATCAAAAATTTTTTCTTGGTAACGAAATTGTAGCCGTACCCCACTCCGAAACCGCCTGTTGACGACATCACATCAAAATCATGAGGTCCGGTGTGCATTTTGGCAGAGGCATACGATGCACCGAGCAACAAACTGCCACAACTACGAATCTGTGTATAAGACTTGTCGAAGGCGGCAGGGAACGAAAATTTGGTATTGTTGAAGACATAATACACCGAAAACATCCTCATCTTGAAATCTATGTCGCCTCGGTCGATAGGAAAAGTGGTATCGTCAGTTTTAATATCGGCGGAGAATGATGTTGCCCTGCAAAAATCTGTCTCAATGCCAAACCTCCGACAGAAAAACCTGAAATTGAACTCGCCATCATTCTTCCGCCCGCGCCTCGGCTTAAAACTATATCCGAATCCATACCCTCTGTAAGTGGCGAACACACCCATCTTGTCGCTCAGATCGGTGGTAAAAGTTGCGCGTCGCTCGCCCTTACCAATCATTATTCCTATTGACGAAAAATCAGGATGCAACGCAACCATAAACCGCTGTTTTGGGCGGCTGACATACGCCGAGTCAAAGCCCGACTTGAAATAAAACGCGGACACAAGGCTGTCTGCCTTAATCAGCATCCGTTTTTGCGCAGACACCGAAAGGCATATTTCAATTAATAATATGACGAAAAACAATTTGCGCATCCGGATGTTTTTGGTTATATTTGCAGCATAGCAATCAATATGCCAATAATTAACGAAAGG
>DGIK01000222.1 GCA_002393195.1 Bacteroidales bacterium UBA3824
TTTTATCATTTTTTTTGAAATTAATTGTTTAAAAACTCGTAAAATTAGACTTCTGAACGTCGCAAAAGTAAAAACATATTCATCAAATTCCAAAAAAATCCTTACCTTTGCACTGCAAAACAATTTGATTATGAACACCCAAAACAATATAATCCGCATCATTGCCCGCGAGAGCCGCCTCTCAAAAATTCAGGTGGAGGAATTTTTGCAGAAGTTCCCCGAAGTGAAATTTGAGGTAGAATATATTTCGTCATTTGGCGACAAAAACCAAAAAATTTCACTCCTGAACGGCGAGGCTCCCGACGATATGTTTACACGCGAACTCGACCGCGCAATCCTCGACCGCCGCGCCGACATCGCCGTACATTCCGCAAAAGATTTGCCTACGCAACTCGCTGACGGTCTTAAAGTTGTGGCTTTGTACGAGGCTTTTGACAAGACAGATTCGTTAGTGAGCCGCAATCATATAAAACTCGCCGACCTTCCCGCCGGCAGCCAAATCGGCACGAGTTCGCCGCTCAGGAAAAAAGAACTTCTTGCATTGCGCCCCGACATAGAAATAGTAGGCATCCGTGGCTGCATCGAAGACCGTGTAAATCAAGTACGTAGAGGCAAAATTGATGCTGCAATTGTTGCAACTTGCGCACTCAAACGCCTTGGAATGGAATCGGAAATCACCGAAATCCTGCCCTTTGCCACGCATCCGATGCAAGGCAGATTGGCGGTAACAGGACGTGCTGACAACGATTTGATTGTCAACATGTTTAGTCGTGGCTCGATATTATGAAAACGCTTTACACAGGCGCAATTTGCCCAAATCCCGAATATCTGCACACGCCATTGATTGAGATTGTTGCCGTGGACGACGATACGGAATTAAAGGCGGCAATTTCTCAGTTGCAAACATTTGATTACTTGCTATTTACAAGCCGATTTGCAGTGAAATATTGGGCGTCTTCGGGCGGAGGATTTGACGTGGAAAAAATTGTTTCCATAGGTTCAACAACTTCGGCGGCATTGAGCAAATTGGGCGTCAAAAATATCAATCAACCCGAAAAAGACGATTCTTACGGTGTAATTGATTGGTTTTCAAGGCAAAAATTAGGTCGCGTCCTCATTCCGCGCAGCAACATCGCCCTGCCCATAATTCCCGACGGATTGCGGGCGTTAGGCTTTGATGTTGAGACAATTACAGCCTACAAAAACCAAATGCCCGCCAATCCAATCAAGGTAAATCTCGCCGAAATCGACAAGATAATTTTCACCTCGCCAAGCACCGTTGACAATTTCGTGCGGCTCTACGGCGTGATTCCAAAAGGAAAGATTTTGGAGACGCGGGGCGTGGTAACGGAGAAAAGATTGAAGAATTTTCTTGAATAATTTTCAATTATTTGATAACTTTGCGAAAAATATTTTCAGATATGAAACTAACACCATTCAAAAGATTCAGAACCTACCGCACGTCACAGGATGTGCGCGACCAATATGCCGACGTCAAAATCAACGCCGACGACTTCATTTACCCGTATTTTGTTGTGGAGGGCAACGGCGTAAAAGACGAAATTTCCACAATGCCTGGCATTTACAGATTTTCGATTGATACACTCGTGGCTGATGTGCAGGAAATCAGCAAGTTGGGCATCAACAAAGTGTTGCTTTTTGGCGTGATTCCCGACAATGAAAAGGATGAGCGAGGAAGCAAGGCCTACGACGAGGACGCACTTGTTTGCCGCGCCGTAAAAGCCATCAAAGCCGCTGTGCCTCAGATGATTGTGATTACAGACGTATGCCTTTGCGAATACACGAGCCACGGACATTGCGGTTTGCTTTGCAATCACGATGTTGACAACGATTCTACCCTGCCGCTCCTCGCGCAAATGGCTTACGTACACGCCAAGGCGGGTGCGGATTTTGTGGCTCCGTCGGCAATGATGGACGGTCAGATTGCGGCGTTGGACGCCATTCTCCGTGAAAACAACCTCCGAGACCGTTGCAAAATTCTCGCTTACTCCGCCAAATATGCGTCGGCGTTTTATGGCCCGTTCCGCGATGCAGCTGATTCTGCACCGTCGTTTGGCGACAGAAAAACCTATCAAATGGACTTCCGCACCCACGACCAAGGCATCGAGGAAATCGCCGCCGACATCGAGGAAGGCGCAGATTGGACGATGGTGAAACCCGCAATGCCATACCTCGATATGATAGCGCGTGGTGTGATGAAATTCCCTGATATTCCGATGGTTGCGTATCAAGTGAGCGGCGAATATTCCATGATGAAAGCCGCCGCAAAACTCGGCTACCTCGATGAAAGGCGCATCGTTTTTGAGAGCCTTATAGCCATCAAACGCGCCGGCGCAAAATATATCATTTCGTATTACGCAAAAGAATATATGCAAAGATGGGCATAAACAACAGACCACTTTCACAGGCGGCCTACGAGCGGGCTTGCCAAGTGATACCGGGCGGCGTCAATAGCCCCGTCCGTGCGCTCAGGAGCGTTGGCACGACGCCGATTATTGTCGATAACGCACAGGGCGCGTATTTCACTGATATTGACGGCAATAAGTTCATCGATTTTTGTATGTCGTGGGGTGTTTTCATCCTTGGACACAGGAATCCCGAAGTTACCACTGCGGCTATTCAGGCGGTCTTGAAGGGCAGTAGTTTTGGCATTCCGACCGAGGCTGAAACTATTCTCGCAGAGAAGGTTCGCCAAGCCTTTCCGTCTATGGAGCGACTGAGGTTTGTCAACAGCGGCACGGAAGCCACAATGTCCGCAATCCGCGTGGCACGAGGCTACACCGGCAGGGATATTTTGGTGAAATTTGAGGGCAATTACCACGGACACGCCGACCATCTTTTGGTGGCGGCAGGGTCGGGCGTTGCAAATATCAGCAATGCATCGTCGGCAGGCGTTCCCGCTGATTTTGTGAAACATACGGTGGTTTTGCCTTACAACGACACGCAGGCATTGCGCGATTATTTCGATAAAAATGGCGACAAGGTTGCGGCTCTGATTTTGGAGCCTGTGGCCTGCAATATGGGCGTTGTAAATCCTGACGAGGATTTTTTGAAGGCGACACGCGAAGTTACCGCGCAGCACGGCGCAGTGTTGATTTTCGACGAGGTGATTACAGGTTTTAGATTGGCATTTGGCGGCGCACAACAGCGTTTTGGCATCAAACCCGACATGACCACGGTGGGCAAAATTGTTGGCGGCGGCTATCCGGCGGCGGCGTTTGGCGGCAAAGCTGAAATTATGAAATGCCTTGCGCCCGACGGCCCTGTATATCAGGCGGGTACGCTCAGCGGCAATCCTGTGGCAATGGCGGCAGGCATCGCAACTCTCAACATCCTCGACAATCCGCAAATCTACGCCGACCTCGAACGCCGGAGCGACAATTTCATCGCCCGACTTCAAAAAATCATCGACGGCAAGGGCATACAACTCAACCGTTGCGGCACGATGTTCACGCTGTTTTTCAACGACTTGCCCGTCCGCAATTTCCAGGACACCAAACGCAGCGACCAAGAGCGTTTTGCGCGTTACTTCCGCAATATGCTCTCACGCGGCATCTACGTAAGCCCGTCGCAGTTTGAAGGCAATTTCATCTCCGTCTGCCACACTGACGAAGTGTTGGAGAAGGTGCTGAGGGCTGTGGAGGAGAGTATTTAGAATCTTTGTAATGGTTATGTCAGGAAAAAATCCGGCATAACCATTATTTATCCAACACCTTTTTATCTGCATTTGGATTGGCTTTCTTTGCCCAACGATCGTAATAGCCCTCAGTTTCAGGGCCATAGATGCCGTCTATTGTGATGAACTCGGTAAATCCAATCTTGAGAGAGAGATAAGTTTGCAGGGCAATGACGGCGTTTTTGGTGGATTCGTCATATATTCCATCGGTTTCAATCGGCGCACTAAACGATTTCAGGAAATCCTTGGCAGCGGAAGAATTTTTGTTGTTCTTCTCGTCTTCAAGCAAAGCCTCACGGGTTGAATTGAGATTCATCTGCATCAGTTGGCATTGATGCGTTGTCAAACCATTGTAAACAGACTCTCTTTTATTATTAGTGGCTTGGGGCTTAATTTCCACGCCAGATTTTGAGCCAATATAACTCTTCAACTGCGAAATCAAAGCTGCATAATCATTTTCCCTGACAACGTGTTTGGCAGTGTTGTAGTCGGCGAGATATTGGTAAAGCGCGGCGAGGTCATTGAGATAATAGCCAAAATGCGCCGCCTCAGTCTCAGAGTTTGAAAGCGGAATGATGCCCTCGGCGAGTTGTTCAACGAGCTCCTGTTTGCGCTGATTGAAGAAGGCGTAATACTCTTTATACTTGGACTTTACAGTGATGTCTGCGCCAGGCATCACAATCGGGAATACGCGCTGACTAATTTTGCCATTCTCCCTAATAAGATGCCACTCATGCATACAATGTAGCGACTTGATATACTTTTCACTGACAACCACAATCACCGCGCAGCCCTCGCCAATTTCCTCCTCCGCCTTGTGGATGCTCCAGCGGTAGGGACAAAGGTTTTCCTTGTCGCGTTTATAATAGATACCATTGCGCTCCATAATTTGGCAAAGGTTGTTTACATCCGCTTCAAGGTCAGGATTGGCTTCATTAGCCCATGCGTATGAAATATAAACTGGTGTGTCAGGGTTGATATACTGCATTTTGAGTGACTTTTTTAATTATGTATTCACCCACAAAATTACAGTAATTATTTTTTACCTCCAAAAAAATTTTTTAATACGACAGAAATACTTATTTTTGCGCTGTAATAACAAACATAACAAAAAAAACTATGGACACACTACAAGTATCGTTCAAATCAATATTTGGTGACATCGACCATCCGCTGATATTCATCTTGATAGGCCTTGCCTCGGGATATGTGGCGAGCAAACTGATGACTCATTCAAGCAGCCGCCTTGGTCTCATCGCAAACGTTACCGTGGGCGTATTGGGCAGCCTTTTGGCGGGCTGGCTTTTCCCGAAAATCGGCATCACATTCACCGACAACGTCTGGGGATGGTTTCTCCAAGGTCTCATCGGCGCAATCATAATACTCGCCGTCATCAACAAACTAAAAAGGTAACGTAATATGAAGACATTCAGCAAGATAATAGCAATGGCGGCAGTTACTGCACTTGCAATTCCGCAGATGGCGGAGGCGCAGTTTAAAGTGTCGCCCGACAAGTACGCCGTGAAATTCACGGACAAGAACAACAACGGCTATTCGCTTGACCGCCCCGAGGAGTTCCTCACAAAGAAGGCTCTCGACCGCCGCGCAAAGTTCCAAATCAACCTCGACGACTTCGACCTGCCCGTAAACTGGGCTTATGTGGATTCGTTGAAGGCGTTGGGCTTCAAGGTGCAAGGCGTTTCAAAATGGCTCAACTGCGCCGTCATTCAAACCGACGACTCCACCGAACTTGCAAAATTGAACAATTTGAGTTTCATTGACACCGGCTACAAGTGGCTTCAAGTCAAGGAGAAGACTACATCGCTTCCGCCTGTTGAGCGTCCCAAAATCAAAGAAAAGAAAAACAAGAATCCCGAAACAGTCAAATACGTTTATGACTACGGCGAGGGATTGAATCAGGCTGAAATGCTCAACATCCCCAAACTCCACGCCCTCGGCTACACCGGCAAGGGGATGACGATTGCGGTGTTTGACGCCGGATTCTACAAGGCTGACCAGCTCAACTGCTTTACAAAAATGTTTGAGGAAGGCAGGATACTCGGTGTGAGGGATTTTGCCGACAATGACAGCGTAGTCTATGACGCCGACAACCACGGCATGAACGTATTAAGTTGTATTGCAGGCAATTGGAGCGGTCAACTCGTCGGCACTGCGCCCGAAGCAAGCGCGTACTTGTTCAGGACGGAGATTAGTTCATCGGAAAACATCGTTGAGGAATTTCTGTGGGCGTTTGCAGCAGAAGTTGCTGACAGCCTTGGAGTTGACATGATTCATAGCAGCCTTGGCTATCAAAAATTTGATGACAAGAGCGTAAGCTACACCCGCGAACAGGGCGACGGCAACACCACAATCGCCGACATTGCAGCCGACCGCGCCGCCTCAAAAGGCATCGTGGTTACAGTCAGCGGCGGAAACGGCGGCGACGACCTGGCATATCCGTGGGTGACATCACCCGCAGACGCGGACAGCGTTTTGGCGGTTGGCGCAGTAGATAAACGCCGTAAGATTGCATATTTCAGCTCAATAGGCAACACAGTTGACGGTCGCGTAAAACCCGATGTTTGCGCAATAGGCTTCATGGCCGCCGTCCAGGGACCGAGCAACCACATCACGCACTCAAACGGCACTTCGTTCTCAGGCCCCATAATGGCAGGAAGCGTTCTCTGCCTCATGCAAGCTCACCCAGACGCACCTGTAATGGAGATTTTGCAGGCTGTGAGGGCTGCGGGCGACATCTACGACCATCCCGATGTGCAATACGGCTACGGAATCCCCGATTTTGAACTCGCACACAAAATACTGACCAAGAGAGGATATTAACAATGCACATATTAACAATGCATAATGCATAATTCATAATGCATAATAAGGCATCCGCAATGTAACAACTGCCGAATGGCAATTATGAATTATGCATTATGAATTATGAATTAAAAAAATGAACTATCAAGAGGCTGTAAATTACCTGTTTACGCAGTTGCCGGTATTTGAAAAGACAGGTGGCGACGCTTACAAACCCGGTCTCGGGACGGCTACTACGATGGACAATGCTTTCGGCAATCCGCACCTTAAATATAAGACCATCCACATCGCCGGCACCAACGGCAAGGGCTCGGTGGCCA
>DGIK01000115.1 GCA_002393195.1 Bacteroidales bacterium UBA3824
GGAGATGCCGTTACAAAAGCAAAAATGGAACTTCGTGATGCCGCAGTGGACGAAATAAATGCCACACAAGTTACCACAAATGGCTATGCAAACATTAAGGAATGTCGCGCTGTGCAACGGATTGACAAACCGTGGATATTGTGGTGCTTATGGTTGCTCACGTTTTTACTGCCAATTATAGTTATAATACTATATTTTGTGGGCAGAAATAAAAACTAATAGTTCAATATAACAACAAATAATAAAGATATTATGTCAAACAAACATCATTACACAGGTCTAACAGACCAACAAGTGCTTGAAAGCCGTAGAATCCACGGCGTCAACGTGCTTACACCGCCCGAAAAGGAGTCTTTTTGGGACACGGTGAAGGAAGTTTTAAAACATTGGATTTCAATATCAATGGCAGTTTTGACCATTGGTGCGCTCGTTTTTGCAATCGTCAGCGGCAACTATTACGCTATGCCCGCCGTGCTTGCCGTTTCGTGGCTTCTGATAGCCATAGTGGGATTTTTCGGAGGTTTTGAAGACCCGTTGTTCAAAATCCTGATAACGGCATTCGTGTTGTCGATGGGCATTTCAATTTACGAATTTGAATGGAACAACGCCGGATTGTCAACCTTTTTTGAACCAATAGGAATCATTGTGGCATTGCTTTTGGCTACGGGCGTGGCGTTCTTCTTGGAGCGCAAAAACGAAAAAACCTTCCAATCGCTCAACGAGGTCAATGACGACACTCCTGTCAAAACCATCCGAAACAACAATATTTGCCAAATACCACGCCGCGACATCGTGGTTGGCGACATTGTGATTTTGGAGCAAGGCGAGGAAATTCCTGCCGACTGCAAACTACTTGAATCGCTGAACCTTACAGTCAACGAATCAACGCTCACTGGCGAATTGCAAGCCGACAAAACCACCGACCCCGAAAAATTCGACAAAAACGCCACCTATCCCTCCGACCGAATAATGAAGGGTACAACAATCATTGAGGGCTACTGCACCGCCGAAGTGGAAAAAGTGGGCGACAAAACCGAAAGCGGCAAAGTGTTTGAGGCAGCGCAGGTTGACGAAGGCGACCCTACCCCGCTCAGCGAAAAACTCGACGATTTGGCAGACAAAATCACCAAAACAAGTTACATTTTTGCAGGATTAATTCTCGTTGGACGAATCATCACATATTTTCTTCTCCGCGAAGGCAATAGTTTTGAATGGCTCGATTTTATATCGTATATGCTTAATACTGTGATGATTGCAGTAACGTTGATAGTTGTAGCCGTACCAGAAGGACTGCCGATGAGCGTTACATTGTCGCTGGCGTTCAGTATGAAAAAACTTATGAACGAAAACACTCTCCCACGCACAATGCACGCTTGCGAAACTATGGGCGCAGCATCTGTGATTTGTACCGACAAGACGGGTACACTCACACAAAACAAAATGCAAGTTGCCGATTGTCAAACGTCTGACATTCACTCAGATTTGCTCTATGAAATAATCGCTGCAAATACCACAGCCAACCTCGATTTCAGCGACAAAAACAACATAAAATCCATAGGCAACCCCACCGAGGGCGCATTGCTTTTGTGGCTTAATTCCAAAAATGTCAACTACCTCAATATCAGAGAAAACATCGAAATAATCGACCGTCTGCCATTCAGCACCGAAAATAAGTATATGGCCACAATTGTAAAATCCAATGTACTTGGCAAAAAGTTGCTTTGCGTAAAAGGTGCTCCCGAAATTTTGCTCAATATGTCGGACGTTTCGCAAGAAGACAAGATTCATTACAACAACAAACTCTCTGAATATCAATTAAAAGCGTTCCGCACTTTGGCTGTGGCATATTGCGAATTAGGCGACAGCGACAATGCAATTATAGAAGGCAAACTCAATTGCTCGAATCTACATTTTGCAGGCATTTTTGCAATCTCCGACCCGATACGCCCGGATGTTGCAGCCTCTATCAAGAGTTGCACCGATGCAGGTATCGATGTAAAAATCGTTACCGGCGACACTCCCCTTACAGCCAAAGAAATCGGTCGTCAGATAGGCTTAATCACAGGTAACGATGAAAAAACGATACTCACAGGTGCAGAATTTGCAGCAATGACCGACGAACAACTCTTGCCCAAAATTCACGACCTGAAAATTCTTTCTCGCGCCAAACCACACGACAAGGAACGCCTTGTAAAACTCTTAAAACAAGAGGATTACGTGGTGGCAGCCACTGGCGACGGCACTAATGACGCACCCGCTCTCAACGCCGCCGATGTTGGACTTTCGATGGGCGACGGCACGGCGGTAGCCAAAGAATCTTCCGATATGACCATTCAAGACAATTCGTTCTCCACAATTTCCAATGCCGTAATGTGGGGACGGTCGCTCTACAAAAACATTCAGCGGTTCATAATGTTTCAGATGACAATCAACGTAGCCGCCTGTCTGATAGTGCTTATCGGCGCGTTTATCGGCACAGAATCGCCGCTCACGGTTACTCAAATGCTTTGGGTAAATCTGATAATGGACACCTTTGCAGCCATCGCATTGGCATCGCTTCCTCCGCAACAATCAGTAATGAACGACAAGCCGCGCAAGGTAACAGATTTCATTATCTCCAAGCCAATGTCGTGGAATATTTTCGGCGTTGGCGGTCTCTTTACAGTTATTTTGCTTGGAATTTTGGTAATAATGCAACACTCAGAAATTGCTTCAATGACCGATTTGTTCTCATTCTCATTCGGCGAATACAACGGACTGAGCACCTACGAGTTAAGTCTGTTTTTCACACTGTTTGTGATGTTGCAGTTTTGGAATATGTTCAATGCAAAAGCCTTTATGACAGGCAAATCAGCGTTCCATAATCTTGGCAGTTGCAAAGGATTTATGATGATTGCAGCCGTAATTTTCATCGGTCAAATCCTGATTGTGGAACTTGGCGGCGCAATGTTCAATGTAACGCATTTGGCTCTAAAAGATTGGCTGATAATCACCGCATTAACTCTGCCTGTCCTCATCATTGGCGAGGTAAGAAGGATGGTGAAGAAATAAACCCAATTACAATTGGTTGTTATAAGAAAAACCGTGTTAAAGAAACAGAGTTTTTTTTAACACGGTTTTGTTTTATTAAAAATCCTTACTTTTAAATCTTTTCCTCCACCGCCTCATACCCTACGATATTTTTCTTCTTGGACGAGAATTTGATGGCGAGTTTTACGATGCGCTTGTTGTCGTCCAAAAATGCCTTTGCATAGCGGCGTTG
>DGIK01000145.1 GCA_002393195.1 Bacteroidales bacterium UBA3824
TGGGCAAAATTGTGATTTTGCGGAGTTTGTAGTATTCATTGCCGTTGGCGTCAGTATGAGCCTTCGAGAAACAGAAATCGGGGTTCTTTGAGTTGTAGGCGTTGTAGATGGAAAGATTGAAAATCCTCTCGCAACGTTTTTTCTGTTTGTGGAAGTTGACGCCAATGCACATCAGGTGAGTGGCGGGCAGGGTGTAATTGTTGCGGTTGTCGACATACTCGGTGTATGAAGTGTTTACGCGGTCTGCCATATTTCCATAATATCCCCATGAATCCGTAAAGCGGTCTTCGGGGAACACGATTTCCTCCTTTGAAACGGAGATTGTGGCGTGTGCGCCGCTGTAATACGTCCACGTAACGTCGAGGTCGATGCGGTCGTTGAACTTTTGATTATAAACAATGCCAATGTTGTGGCGGCGGTCGTAAGTGAAGGGGAACGGGTCGCCATTGTTGACCTGTGAATCGCTGTCGAAATCGCGGTCTGTCTTGCTCAAAGTGTATGTAATCCAGCCAGTTGCATTGCCCGTTACTTTCTTAGCCATAAACTCGATGCCCTTTGACGTACCTTTGCCCATCGAGACGAGTTCCTGCCAGTTGGGCGAAAATCCCATAAAACTCATTCCGTCCTTGTATTCCAAAACATTGTCGAGCGTCTTGTAATAGCCTTCCACGGATAGTTCCCACATTTTGATGCCGGTGTAATACGCGCCGAGTGAATATTGTTGGGCAATTTCGGGTTTGATGTCCTCAGTAATCGGTACCCAAAGGTCTGTGGGCAAGGATATTGGCGTGGAAGTCAGGAGATGGACGCATTGCGACATACGTGTGTATGAAGCCTTGAACGCCACATCCTTCCACGGCGAATATTTCACGGAAACACGCGGCTGGAAGTTGGAGTATGTCTTCTTGCCAACTGCAAACAATGTGTATGCAAATCCTGGGTTAAAATGCAGATTGTCAGTGATTTTCCATTCATCTTCGGCGTAGATAGAAAGCTCGTTGGCGTGGATGTTTGATGCGCCGTTGCGGATGAGGGTGTCGGAATTGTTGCCGTTAGACGAATGGTCGGATGTCTTGGTGTGCGCGGTCTGCGGGTCAAAATTATGGTTGGTGTAATTGAAGCCAAAACGCAACGTGTGGTTGTTGTTGACCATAAAATCGAAGTCGTCGGCGATGCCAAGATCCACGATTGAGGAATTATATTCGGATTCGTAATGCTCCTTGCGGTGCACGGTTTCATATTTGTCGGTTTTGTAATCAATGTACTCCCTGCGTGTAGCGTCGGTTTTGTAATCGTCGCCGATTGCCATCTTGTACTTATTGAAAGTAAAAGTGGCGTTTGAGAACAGCCTCGGCGAATACACGTGGTTCCAACGGACTGTGCTGATGAGGTTGCCCCAGCGGAGATAGTATTTTTCGTCGTCTTTGCTTTGTTCATAACTGTCGTTCCATTCGTACTTGTCGCGCACCCAAAGTTTGTCAACACCACGGTAGAAACTTACGTAGAGCCTGTCCTTGTCGGAAAATTTGTGGTTGACCTTTGCGTTGAAGTCGTAAAACCAGTAGCCGACGTTGATTTTTTCGCCGTCGATTTTCATTACTGACATCACGGGCGCGGTCAGGAGCGAGATGTATGTCGTCCTGCCAGAGATTGAATATGAGGTCTTGTCTTTCTTGATTGGTCCTTCAAAAGTGAAGCGCGAGGTCAGGAGTCCGATTGAAAAACTATTGGAAAATTTCTGCATATCGCCGTCCTTTGTGCGCACGTCGATCACCGACGACGCCCTGCCGTTGTAACGTGCCGGAAATGATGATTTATAGAATGTTACCTTCTTGATGGCTTCGGGCGTGAACACCGAGAAGAATCCAAACAAATGGTCAACCTTATAGACCGGCGCACCGTCCAAGAGGATGAGGTTTTCATCGCCACCGCCGCCGCGCACATAGATTGCCGACGAACCCGCCGAGCCTTGCTGAACGCCCGGCATGAGTTGCACGGTGCGCATCACGTCGGTCTCGCCGAGGATTGTGGGCGTGTGTTCAATAAATTTCACTGGCACATCGAGGCTGCCCATCCTTGTTGAGGCGATTCCGGCGTCCTCTTTCACGCCCGTAACTACCACTTCTTCGAGTTCGCCCATTTCGGCGAGTGCGATGTTGATTGTGGTGTCATTGTGGAGCGTAAGTGCAAGATTTTGAGGCGTGTAGCCCACGTAAGAGAATTTGAGGGCGTGGCTGCCTTCGGAGAGTGTCAGCGAATAAAAACCAAAAACATTGGTTATCGCGCCGTGTTTAGAATTTTCGTCATAGATAGTTGCTCCGATGAGCGTTTCAGACGATTTTTGGTCGGTGATGTAACCGCTAATAGTTACCTTCTTCTGCGCTATTGCGCTGAAATTCAGCAAAATAAAGAGTAGGATTAGTTTGTGTTTCATTTAAGTTTATAATTTTTAAACGTTTCAGGCCGCAAAGGTAGATATAATTTTCGAGAATAGCAAACAATTTAGGAATAAGGGGAAAAAAATTTTGAAATCTCTTTTTGCAGAAAAAAAATTTTATTAATTTTGCTTTTTGCAGAAAGCAATTTTTTATTAATTTTGCTTTTTGCAGAAAGCAATTTTTGTTAGATAAGAATATATTAAGCCTTACACTTTAATAGCAATCAGCGTCATATCATCCACTTGTGGTCTTGCGCCGCGCCATTCGGTGATGGTCTTGTCGAGGATTTCGCGCTGCATGGCGAGGGGCTTGTCGTGGATTTGGACGAGGAGGTCGATAAGACTTTTGAGAAGGAATTTGCAGCCGTAGATTACTGACGGGTCGCCGCCGGTCTGGTCTTGGATGCCGTCGGAGAATGTGTAAATGATGTCGCCGTGCTGGATTGGGAACAACAGCGACTCAAAATGTTCCTTCTCCGCAACGTACCTTCCTACCGGCATGTGGTCGCCATTGAGACGTATCGCTTCGCCGTTCCTAATGATTATAATCGACTGGTTTGCAGCGGCGTAGCGCATTTCCATAGCCTCAAAATCATAACAACATATCGTCATATCCATACCGTCGTCGATGATGGCGTTTTGTTCCGACACCAATGTAGTTTTCACAAAAGCCCTCATACGGTCGAGGATTGTGCCGGGGTGTGCGGCGTCGTCCTCCGTGACGCAAAATTCCTTCAAAGCCGAAATGCCGAGCATCGAGAGGAAGCCGCCCGGAATGCCGTGTCCCGTGCAGTCGGCTGTGATGAGCACATTATATTTTCCACACTTGGCAACGCGGTAATAGTCGCCGCTCACGATGTCGCGTGGCTTATAAAAGACAAAATTGTTGGGGAACAGCGCGTCAATCTCGGATTGTGGCGAGATTGCGGCGTTTTGGATGCGCTGCGCATAGTTGATGCTCGACAGGAGTTTGTTGTTCACTTGCTCCACGGCGTGCCACTGTTTGGTGATGATGTCTTTCTGTGCCTCAATTTCCGATTTTTGGTTCCAAATCTCGTCGCGTTGAGCCTCAATTTCTGATTTTTGCTGATCGAGGATATGATTTTTTTGCATCAAGTCTTCATTGGCTTTGCGCTTGATTTTCAGTGATTTGTAAATGAAAATCACCAACAACGTCACCAAAATCAGCACCACAATCAATGAAAATATTATTATGCTCATCTGACGTTGTTTCGCGGCGGTCTCTGCCTTGTGGATTTTCACCTCTTGCTCCGCCTGGAATTTTGCAACAATCTTCATAGTGCTGTCGTTGATGGACGATTCTTTGTAATGGTTCATCATTTCGGTGGCTTCGAGGGCGTTCTTGTAGTCGCCAATTTTTTTATAGACTTTTACAAGATGATTGTAATACGCTGAGATGAAAATGTCGCGCTGGTCGGTTTCCAAGTATTGTTTACATTCGAGCAATACGTCGATGGCTTCCTTGTCCCTCCCGACAAACGAAAGATACCGAGCATAACATTGCATAGTTGATATCTGGTTGTTGTTGTAATTGGTGTTGATGAAAAAATCGCCGATTTTTTTGATGTAGTCGTAGCAGCATTTGGCGTATGCGGTGTCGTTGTTAATTTCGGCGTAGGTGATGTATGCCTGCGCTATATACAGGTATGTCTCGTATTTGAGGTTGATGAAATATGCGTCGTCGGTCGGTATGGTGTCGAAAATGTAGGCGGATTTGCTGAGGTAGAGCAGCGCGTCCTTTGGCGTGCCTGTTTCGAGTTCTATATAGCCGAGCAGCTGGTAGTCGTAAGCCTGGTTGAGATAGGTGCAACTCGCCGAATCCATCATCAACGCCTTTGTGAAGTACTCCTTGGCTGTTTCGTAAAAATGCAAATCCATATTCACATTGCCAATCGACTGGTAAGCGTAGGTGATGTTGGCGGTGTCATTAAGCTCCGTGAAAATCTCCAACGCCCTGCCGAGGTACGCAAGGCTACTGTCATTGAGATTGAGGTCGTGGTAACATTTGCCGATGGCGATGTTGTTGTCGGCGATTTTCTCCTTGTTGGACAGCTTCTCGAAATATGGCTCCGCCTTGAAAAAAAATTTCAACGCCTCGCTTGCCTTGTCCTGCATAAAATACGAGACGCCGATGTTGTAATGGTTGTCGCCGATATATAAATAGTCGTTTTCGCGGCACAATTCCAATGAAAGGTTGGCGTATTTGATGGCGGTGTCTGAATTGTCGGCGACAACACCGACGCTGTAGTACCAATGTTTCTTTAGGCTGTCGGGCGTGTCGGGCTTGATGAGCGAGAGTAGGCTGTCTATCTTGATTTGCACAATGTCAACCTCGTCCTCGCTGTCTTCCTGTGCGAGGGCGGGCAATGTGGTTAGCATTGAAATTAATATGACGATAAAAAGCCTCATGTCCGATGTTAGTTTGTTTTTTCCAACTGCAAATATAATTCATTGCATTGAAAAATCCAAAAAAATTTGTCAGACGCGGATGCCTGCTAATAATTGATTCTATCTGCGCTTCTTGTCCTTTTTGCCCTTGAAAAAACTGTCAACTATCAGGCTTACCAAGATATAAATGCACATATAAATCAAAATCTTGAATACGGTGTCCTTTGGGATTAGGTGCTGAGGAAAATACTTGTTGAAGGCGATTACGGCGATTACAGCCGCTACAATCCTCACGAGATGTTTCACCACATCTTGCCACGAGATATTAATATTGAGCTTGGACTTCGACATCGGAAACTATCATTTGGGATTATGATTAGGAAAGATAATAGTGACCAAGCTGGGGTTCGAACCCA
>DGIK01000139.1 GCA_002393195.1 Bacteroidales bacterium UBA3824
AGATCAACATCGACTCCGATCTGCGGCTGGCCATGACCGGCACCATCCGGCAGTACTTCAACGAGCATCCCGACCACTTCGATCCCCGCCAGTATCTCAAACCCGCCCGCGAGAGCATGAAGAAGATGTACATCCACAAGATTGTCAACGTACTCGGCTCCAACGACAAGCTCTAAGCAATTGAGAGTTGACAATTAATATAAAGGCGGAATTCGATTATGATATATCGGATTCCGCTTTTTTTTAGAGTAATTATAATTACTTACTACTCCTCCTCCATCACCCAGTCCGTAATATTCTTCTCCGCGCTCGAAAAATTGACGCCAACCTTGATTACTTGGCGGTCGTCCATCTTGAAACGACCGGCGTAGTTTTTTATGTTGATTTGATTGAGGGCGGTCTGTGCGTCTTGGTCTATTTTGAACTCAAAAAGATAGACATACTTCTTATTGATAAGTATGCTGTCGGCGCGGCCTTTTGAGAAATGCGCCTCGCTGATGATGTATTCGCCCAATATGGTGAATACCAAGTAGATGACATTCTGAAAATCGCGCTCTATCAGGCGCAGACTCTTGTCGTTGGCGTAGGGCAATGTGCAAAACAAGGCTTTCATACGCTCTATTGCGCCTTCAACATCGCCGGTGCGGAAGTCTTCTTTGAATTTGAGATAATCCAATCCACGTGGGTTTTCCTCCGTACTATAAAACTCCTTGGCAAGCGAATTGAAGAAACTCATCTCCACTTCGTAATCGGGAAATCCGAGGATATACGACCGCCCCTCCTTTTCATACGACTTGATTGTCAGATAGCCGGAATAATACAACAGAGGCACGAGGTCGGTCTTAAACTCGTCGTCCTTGTAGTCTTTCAACTCGTCCTTTGGATATTCCACATCGCATTTCAGAGTCTTGATATCAAAAGTGGAGTTCTTGATGCGCTGCATCAAGATTGTAGGCGTTCCTGTATCGTACCAATAGTTTTGAAAATCCTTCTTCTGCAATGCATTGAACAGGCTTACGGGATTCAAAACCCGTTTGCCACGCTCATGAAATAGGTAACAATCGTACCATTTTTTCAACTCCGACAGCATTTCGTCAAACGAAACTTCTTCCTGCTCGGCGAAGGCTTGGATTTCGTCTTTGAAATACGACAACAACTCCTCGTGCGTAATGCCGCAGACAGCCGAATAATTTGGATCCATTGTAATATCAACAGGCTGATTAAACCCGCTGAAAATCGATGTCTTGGCAAATTTGGTGACGCCAGTCAGGAAAACAAAACGAAAATAGTCGTCGGAAGATTTCAGGACGGAGAAAAAACCACGGTAAATATCCTTGTCGGTTTCGAGGTTGACACTCCTAATCAGAGGGTTGTCGTATTCATCAACAATCATCACGGTTTGGAGACCAGTCTTCTCATATACGGCTTTCAAATCGTACGCCAATCGGAATGGAAGTATCAGGCTTTCTTTTTTGATTGCGTCTTTTTTGGCATCATCATCGATTGTATCAATTCTGTCATTGATGTATTTTTCATCGAACTGGATGCCATTTGCATCCTCATACTCTTTCAAAGCGAGCCTTATTTGGGTCAGCAAAGTCCACGAACCCACAGTATAATCACCATTTACGAGATTAAGATATATCATAGGATATTTAATCCAATCCTTCTCCAAATCATAGATTTTCAAGCCCTCAAAGAGATGCTTTTTGCCCTCAAAATACGCACGCAAAGTATTGCACAACAGGCTTTTGCCAAACCTGCGTGGGCGGGCAAGGAAGTAGGTCTTGCCCTTATTTACAAGATTATAGACGTAATCTGTCTTATCAACATAGAGACACTTCTTGTTCCTCAAATCTTCAAAACTCTGTATGCTCAGCGGATAGTTTATCATAATGCCTTGATTTTTTCGGGTTTATCAATGCGCAAAGATAATGTTTTTTGTGGGAAAAGCAAAAAAAGATTTGCTCACCGAGTCAACCTTGGGTACATTTTATATTTTTAATATATAAGTATCTATATATCTGAAAATTACAAAAGTAAACATACTTCCTCCAAAAATAATATTTCGGCAAACAAAAAAAATATTTACCTTTGCGCCCACAAAATCATTAAACTAAAAATAACAATGCTCAGCATCGACAATCTCGCAGTAGAATTTGGAGGCACGACCCTCTTTCAGAATATTTCGTTTCAGATCAACGACAAAGACCGCATCGCCCTCATGGGCAAGAATGGCGCGGGCAAAAGCACACTTTTGAAAATAATTGCGGGCGAGCGCGTCCCCACTCGCGGCTCCGTCACCAAACCCAAAGACTGCGTGGTGGCGTATCTGCCGCAGCACCTTATGACAGAGGATGGCAGGACGGTTTTTGAGGAGACCGCCCTCGCTTTTTCGCATCTCAAAGACACCGAAAACGAAATCGAGCGCATCAACCGCGAACTCGAAACCCGCACCGACTACGAATCTGACGAATACATGGCTCTCATTGAAAAGGTGAGCACGCTGAGCGAAAAATTTTACGCCATCGACATGACCAACTTCGACGAGGACATCGAAAAGACGTTGATGGGATTGGGTTTTGAGCGCACAGACTTCCAACGCCAAACTTCCGAATTTTCGGGCGGTTGGCGTATGCGCATCGAACTCGCCAAATTGCTATTGAAAAATCCCGACGTTCTCCTCCTCGACGAGCCCACCAACCACCTCGACATCGAATCCATCCAATGGCTCGAAGATTTCATCAAGCAAAGCTCCAAGGCAGTGGTGCTTATCAGCCACGACAAGAGGTTTGTGGATTCCATCACCAACCGCACCATCGAGATTACGATGGGACGCATCTACGACTACAAGGCCACATACTCCCACTACCTCGAACTCCGCAAGGAACGCCGCGAACAGCAGCAAAAACAATACGAGGAGCAGCAGAAGATGATTCAGGAGACCAAGGATTTCATCGAGCGTTTCAAAGGCACTTACTCCAAGACGCTCCAAGTGCAGAGCCGCGTCAAGATGCTCGAAAAACTTGTACTCATAGAAGTTGACGAGGAAGACAATTCAAGATTGAAACTCAAATTTCCGCCGTCGGTGCGTTCGGGTCAATATCCCGTGATTGCCGACAATGTTGCCAAAAGTTATGACCGCGTGATATTCCAAAACGCATCGTTCACCATTCAGCGCGGCGAAAAAGTGGCTTTCGTAGGTCGCAATGGCGAGGGCAAATCTACAATGGTGAAGTGCATTATGGGCGAAATTCCGTTTGATGGCAAGTTGCAACTCGGGCATAATGTGCAGATAGGATATTTTGCGCAAAATTCGGCGTCGCTCCTCGACGAAAATCTCACAGTATTCCAGACCATCGACGACATTGCCAAGGGCGACATCCGCACCAAAATCAAGGATATGCTCGGCGCATTCATGTTTTCGGGCGAAAATATCGACAAGAAGGTAAAGGTGCTCTCAGGCGGCGAGCGTCAGCGTCTTGCAATCCTCAAACTACTCCTCGAACCCGTCAACTTCCTCATCCTCGACGAGCCTACCAACCACCTCGACCTCAAGACCAAGGACGTATTGAAACAGGCACTCCTCGATTTTGACGGCACATTGATAGTCGTAAGCCACGACCGCGACTTTCTCGACGGCCTTGTAACCAAGGTCTATGAATTTGGACACCAAAAGGTAAAAGAGCACCTCTGCGGCATCAACGAGTTTCTCGAAACCAAGAAGATGGAGAATCTGCAAGAGATTGAGCGGAAGGTTGGACGTTGATAATTGCACCCTCCTCCATCAGCCAAAAGCAATCCCCGAACCGTTTCGCCAAGTCCAATTCGTGCGTGGACAATAACACCGACTTGCCGTCGTTGTGAGCGAGATTTTGCAACAATTCCATCACCTCAGCCCGCGAGCGAAAATCGAGGAAGGCGGTCGGCTCGTCCAAAATTATAATGCGGGTCTGTTGCGCGAGGGCGCGGGCGATGAAGGCGCGTTGACGCTGACCGTCGGAAATCTCTTGCAATCTACAATCAGAAATATTATCGATGCCAAGCCTTGAAATCGAATCAGAAACAATCTTTTGGTCATTGTCAGATAGCCGTCCCAAAAATCCTGTGTACGGCATACGACCCATTGCAACGAGTTCATTGACAGTGATTAACGAATCGGCGACCTTGTCGGTCAATACCACGGAAACAAGGCGCGAAATCTGCGCGGGCGACAGTGTGGAGATGGCGTTGCCGTCAATCTCTACGACGCCCGACAATGGACGTTGAAGCCCCGCCAATGTGCGCAAAAAAGTTGTCTTGCCGATGCCATTGGCACCGACAAGACAAGTCAAACTGTTTTTATGGAGCGTCAAGTTGATGTTGGAAATCAACGGCTTGGCGTATCCTATCGCAAGGTCGTGCGTGAGCATTAGTTGGTCTTGTACTCAAATTTTATCTGTTTGAGATCCTCGTTTGCCTTGGTGATTTTGTCGGCGAGTGCCGCCTTCTTGGTAACAACCTTTTGGCGGATTTTTGGGTCGGCGACGGCGAGGATTTGCGTGGCGAGGATAGCGGCGTTTTGGGCGGCGTTTACTCCGACGGTGGCAACGGGTATGCCGGGGGGCATCTGGATAATCGACAACATCGAATCCCAAGCCTCCATACCCATCGTAGTCTTGATAGGCACGCCGATGACCGGCAAAATCGTGGATGCAGCAATCACGCCCGGCAAATGAGCCGCTCCGCCCGCTGCGGCAATTATCACCTTGATGCCCCTTGTGGCGGCGTTTTTGGCAAAATCAGCCACGAGTTCCGGCGTGCGGTGTGCCGACAATGCGTTGATTTCAAATGGTATCTGCATATCATTCAGATACTTGGCGGCAGCCTCCATCACTGGCATATCGGAGGTGCTGCCCATTATAATGCTGACTATTGGTGTCATATTTTTGAAATTATTATGAGATTTTTTTTGAAATATTCGTTACGTTGATTAACTTTGCGCCTTGTAACGCGGCACCAACCGCCCGTTGCCAAAAATATGGACAAAGAAATCAGCGTCAAAGATAAGAAATTTCGTGTTAGCATCACCGCCGACGAAATACAAAAAAATGTTAAACGTGTTGCCGACGAAATCAACCACGACTACAAGGGCGGCGACATACGGTTTGTGGGCATCCTGAACGGTGCGTTTATGTTTGCTGCCGACCTGATAAAAAACATCACGGTGGACTGCAACATCGACTTCGTAAAGGTGTCGTCGTACTCTGGCATATCCACAACGGGCGAAGTTACCGAATTGATCGGTCTCAACAAGGACATCGCCGGCAAGGACGTCATCATCGTGGAAGACATCGTGGAGACAGGCATCACGATGAGCAAGGTGCTCGAATTGCTCAAAAAACTTGGCGCACGGTCGGTGAAAATTGCGATTTTGGTGTTTAAGCCCGAATCGTTCAAGGGCGGTTTCGATATTGATTACATCGGATTCCGCCTGCCAAAAAGTTTTATCATCGGCTACGGTTTCGATTACGACGGCTATTACCGCAACCTCCCGGAGATTTACAGCCTCGTGGAGGAATAACGACCGCCGCCTACGGCGTCGGAGTTTTTTGGGAACAAAAATTAAAAGAATTAACCAAGAATCAAAAGAATTACTTGTTTTAGAAAATTCTTTTAATTCTTTATAATTCTTATAATTTTTGGCTAAAAAGAAAATCCGCCGCAAGGCGGTGTATAAAAGACAATTAACGTAAAAACAATAATAAAAATGTTGAACATAGCAATTTTTGGTGCTCCGGGCGTTGGCAAGGGCACACAATCGGCTCTTATTGAGAAGAAGTACAATCTCGTACACATCTCTACGGGCGACATTCTCCGCGAGGAGACTTCCAAAGGTACGGAACTCGGCTTGAAGGCCAAGTCGTATATGGAGCAAGGTCAATTGATTCCCGACGATTTGATTATCAATATGTTGGAGAAGAAGGTTGACGAAAATATCAATGCAGAAGGCATCCTTTACGACGGATTTCCCCGCACAGTAAAGCAAGCCGAGGCTCTCGACGTGATGTTTGAGAAGAAGGGCTTGAAACTCGACACATTCCTCTGCCTTACCGCCGACCACGACACTCTCGTTGCTCGCCTCTTGAACCGCGCAAAAGATTCGGGTCGCGCCGACGATGCCGATGTCAATGTCATCGAAAACCGCATCAAGGTCTATAACGAGCAGACTCTCCCAGTTGCCGAATACTACAAGAACCAAGGCAAATCGGTGGAAATCAACGGCATCGGCGAAATCACCGACATCTTCAACACCATCTGTGAGGCTATCGACAAGGTGAAATAATCACGTATTTAGTAACTCAATTAATATTAACATTTCTAAGATTTCTTTATTCTTTACAGGCGCGGCTGTCGTGAGATACGCCGCGCCAATTTTTTATGATGGACCGCTATCAACAATAAAAAAACGGCAACCGTAACAAATCCACGGTTGCCGTTTTTATTATCTAACGATCAAAAATCTTATTACTGCAAATACGCCTTTACATTATCCTCAATCCTCTTGGCGATGTCCTGCGAGACGTCTGCCTTTTGGAATTTTTCGCCGGTGATGTGCTCGTAGAGTTCGATGTAGCGGTCGGAGATGCCAGCAACAATTTCGTCGGTCATTTCGGGTACTTGCTGACCTTCCTTGCCCTGGAAACCGTTTGCCATCAACCATTCGCGTACAAACTCCTTGCTGAGTTGGCGTTGCGGTTCGCCCTTTGCAAAACGCTCCTCGTATCCTTCCTTGTAGAAATAACGTGAGCTGTCGGGAGTGTGGATTTCGTCGATGAGCACGATTTTGCCGTCAATCTTGCCAAATTCGTACTTGGTATCAACGAGGATGAGTCCACGCTTGGCGGCTACCTCTGTGCCACGGGCAAAGAGTTTGTAGGTGATGTCCTCGATTTGGGCGTAATCCTCGGCTGAGATAAGACCTTTGGCGATGATGTCTTCCTTGGAGATGTCCTCGTCGTGTCCTTCTGCCGCCTTTGTGGTCGGGGTGATGATTGGTTTGGGAAATTTCTGATGCTCCTTCATACCATCGGGAATCGGCACACCGCAGATGGAACGTGCGCCCGATTTGTAGGTGCGCCAGCTCGAACCTGTCAAGTATCCGCGAATAATCATCTCCACCGGGAATGGCTCAGCCTTCCTGCCAACTGTTACCATCGGGTCGGGAGTGGCGAGTTTCCAGTTAGGAACAATGTCGGCGGTCAGGTCGAGGAATTTGGCGGCTATCTGATTGAGTATCTGACCCTTGAACGGAATACCCTTGGGCAATACAACGTCAAATGCCGAGATTCTGTCCGTTGCCACCATCACCAACTTTTCGTCGTTGATATTATACACATCGCGCACCTTGCCGTGGTAAACGCTTTTCTGTCCATTAAAATGGAAATCTGTGTTTGTTAATGCTTTCATTTTTAATTATGAATTATGAATTATGCATTGTGAATTATGCATTATGCACTATGCATTATGCATTAACTTCGTATGCGTCAATTATTTTCTTTACCAACTTGTGCCTTACCACATCGTCCTTGCCAAACGCCACGAATGAAATGCCGCGTATGCCGTTCAAAATTCTCAGCGCGTGCACAAGTCCCGAATCTGAATGTCGCGGCAGGTCTATCTGAGTCTCGTCGCCGGTAACGATGAATTTGGAATTGTCGCCCATACGTGTAAGGAACATTTTGAGTTGTGCCACCGTGGCATTCTGAGCCTCATCGAGTATTACAACTGCATCGCCCAAAGTACGCCCGCGCATAAATGCCAACGGCGCAATCTGTACGATGCGTTCCTCTATCATATCTTCAAGACGACGCTGTGGTATCATTTCGTTGAGCGCGTCATAGAGAGCCTGCATATAGGGGTCAAGTTTTTCCTTCATATCACCGGGGAGGAAGCCAATCTTTTCGCCCGCTTCCACGGCTGGACGGCAGAGAATGATGCGGCGCACCGCTCCCGATTTCAACGCCTTTACCGCCAACGCAACTGCCAAAAATGTCTTGCCAGTACCGGCGGGACCTGTCGCAAAAAGCAAGTCGTTGCGGTCAAACTCCTTCACCATCTGCATCTGCGTCTCGGAGCGCGGACGGATGGGATTGCCCGTTGTGGAAAACAATATCACGTCGCCGCCGCCAGCGTGAAGAGACGCCTTGGTGGTGTTGTCATTGAGAAGGCTGTCCCATTCGGTGTCCGAAAGCGAATTGTAAGTGGCGTAATGACGCTTGATTTTGTCCAAAAACACTGTGAAACGCTCCACTTCCGCCGCCTCGCCAAGCACCTTTATTTGATTGCCACGCGCCACGAGTTTTATCTTCGGAAACATAGTGCGCACGTGTTCGAGGCGTTGCTCATTGACACCGTACAAGTCCACCGGGTCGAGGTTTTCGAGGTCTATCTTGCTTTCCATAATTTAACGTCTGTATTTGTGGGTGAGCATAGAAACATCGTTGCCAAA
>DGIK01000181.1 GCA_002393195.1 Bacteroidales bacterium UBA3824
ATTTTTGTGTCGGAAATTAATTCGCAAAATTTGCGAATTATAAGACGCAAAGTGCAATGTGGATATACGAAACAAATAATTGGACAAAGTTCGTTTGGGACAAGGATTCGGTTTCTGACAGGTTGATGGCGGTGAATAAAAAAGCTGGTTTCCTGTCGGGAAGGTTGAGTGCGCTCGGTTTTGATTCGTGCCTCCGCGCAATGACTGACACCATAACTAACGATGTGATTGACTCTTACAAAATTGAAGGCGTTAATCTCGATAGCGACATGGTGCGCTCGTCGGTGGCGCGGAAGTTGGGCGTTGAACTGCCAAAACATAAAGAGCCGACACATTATATCGACGGCATTGTTGAGATGATGCTCGATGCAACTGCCAATTATTCCAAACCGTTGACAGAGAACAGGTTGTTTGCGTGGCATTGTGCTTTGTTTCCAACTCAAAAAAGCGGAATTTCGGATATTAATGTTGGCAAATATCGTACTACGGGAATGAAGGTTGTTTCAGGTTCGTGGGGACGCGAAAAAGTCCATTACCAAGCACCCGAAGCCGCCGCAATTCCTGAAATGATGATTCAGTTTTTGCAATGGTTCAATTCTGACAATCAAAATGTTACATATCTCAAATCGGCGATTGCGCACTTATATTTTATAAGTATCCATCCTTTCGACGATGGCAACGGACGTATGGCGCGGGCAATCAGTGATATGGCTTTGTCGCAGGTTGACAATTCAAAGATGCGTTTTTTCAGTATGTCAAATCAAATCAACGCCGAAAAAAAGCATTATTACGACATTCTCGAACGCACACAAAAAGGCGACGGCGACATTACAGAATGGCTTGTGTGGTATTTGTCTTGCATGGAACGCGCAATTGACAAGTCAAACGAAAACCTCACGCTTGTCCTGAAAAAATCAATATTTTGGCAGCAACACAGTCAAGTCTTTATGTCTGAGCGTCAGAAAGATATGCTCAATATTTGGCTCGACGGCTACGACGGCAAACTTACCGCCAAGAATTGGGCAAAACTCTCCAAGAAATCCCTCGATACGGCGTTGAGGGACATTGCGGATTTGGTGGACAGAGGTGTTTTGAAGGCGAAAGAAGGCGGAGTTAGGAATGTGGAGTATGAGGTGAAATTTGATTAAAATAATTTTGCGGAATGAATTTGATTTGTTAATTTTGGGCGGTTGAAAAAATTAAAATGATTAGGTTATGAAACTACAAATTGGAAAAAAATACTTCTATATACGCCGGCAGTCGAAGCGTAAAAAGGAAGAGGATAATTTTGAGACCGAAAACTTCAACTGGGAGTTTTTGGGGCTTTTCATCGGTATTGGTGAAAAAAAATACCGTGCCAAAGCAGAGGAAATGGATATCAACGATGATGATATTGATAGTTATATCAAAAAACGTTGGGCGGAGCAGCGCAAGTTTTTTAGTAAAAAGTCTGCAGAGGCAAAGAAAAAATTTATCAGGAATCAAGTTGCGATAATTGTTTTTAGTGCTCTTATGGCAACTATTCTTACCGTAAATTTCGATGATTTGTTCGGCAAAAAAATTAGTGACAAGGTTATTGATGATGTGTCTAAAAGTGTAAGCGATAAGGATAGTGTCCTTGTTGATGCAATAAGTAAACGTATTGATTACGCTGTGGATAGTACTCTCTCTGCAATGGGGGATAGTGTCAAGAAAGTGATGCCGGATAGTGTCAGGATGGCGGTGAAAGATAGTGTAAAGGTTGCTGTTACAGCTTGCTTGTCTAAAAAGATTGCAAGTGATGTTGATACGTCAATGCGTGAAGAATTGTCTCAAATAAAAAATCCACATAAAATTTTCAACAATCGGATTATTTGCGCCTTGTTGTCTCTGTTGATAATTGTTATTTCAGGCATTGACAAACTCAAACAGCATCATGAAGAATGGACTAAAAACCGCAAGGCTTCTGAATTGTTGAAAAGTGAGATATGTCGGTACAAATTTGGTGTAGGTTCTTACTTTGAGCCAGACAAACAGGAAGAACCCGAAAATCCTGACAATCCCAAAGGACCAGATTCACCACAAGATAATGGCGGGGGGACTTTGCCTCCAACTCCTACAACTCTGCAATCTTCGATTGTGAACAAAGCTACGGCAATGGTGTACATTGTTGTTCCGCCTGAAAATTCACCTGAACAACCAACTGAACCGAAACAAGACCCTCTGAACCCTAATGGTTCGGCAGGTGCCCCCTCAAATATTAATAATGATTCAGAACAAATAGGAAATATGGAGAATATGGATAATAAACAACCAGGTATATCTGATGATGGCCAGCATAATCTTGAGCCATCTGTAGAACAACAGCCCGATGAAACTGGTTCAAAACAAGTTTCTGAAAACACTAATGATGTATCTGAGCAAGGCGTTCCGTCGTCTGATGCGCAGTCGCAAAATGAAAGTCAGCCTTCGTATGAAGAAGCAGATGAGGTAGAAGACGAAGGTGTTGGCGAAAATAATGCCAATCAGAATTCCGATGAAAAAAAGGGAGAAAATGATGCCAATCAGAAGTCCGATGAGGATTGTAACAGTCGCATTCAAACACTTTTTGATTTTTTGGATCAGAGAGTACATAACTATTGGATATGGATTGGAAAGTTTCGTGTTTACAAAAAAATTAAAAGTGGACTCGCCAACTATGTGAGAGGGCTTCCTCCTGAGGTAGCTAAGCCTAAATCGTGCAAAAAGAAAAAAGAGCAACCTTCTACAAACAATTCAAATTTGAATGAAAAAAAAGAGACTCCAAGGCAAGTCACTCTTACTCCCAAGGAAGTGTTGTTTGTTCATCGCATCAACGAAATTATCGAAAAAGACAAGCACTGGTTGCGCCGTCACAACTACTACCGTGACATCAAGGACGAGATGACTGACTATTGTACCAACAGTGGTGCGTATGTAGATTTCGCCGACTCGAAAGATTCTAAATCTTCATCCAAACCTACAGACAAGCCTGTTGTGTGTAAGCCAATTACCAAGCAAGACCGTATGTTTGTTGATCACGTAGAGACGATCATCAGCAACGACGTGAAGCAATTCTTAGACCAAAAAAGTCAACTTTCCGACTTTGAGCAAAAATACACAAGCTATGTCGATATGCATTACGAGAATCTTGGCAAGAAGCTCAAAAACGACAAGGATGGCAAGGATGACAAGGACAAGAACAGTAAGTCGTAGGGGCGTTGCTTGTCAACGCTCCGAAAACAAACAACAAAATAAACAGTAAAGACATGTCATACGAATATTTCATAAGTTACCGTCGCAATTCCGGTGGCATATTGCAGGCAAAGGAAATGTATAAGATTCTGAAAGACACCAACATCCAAGGCGATGTATTTTGGGATTTGGAATCTATTAAGGAAGGTACGTATCCGCCGCAGATAGAGAACGCTATCAGGGAGGCAAAACATTTTGTTTTGCTTATCAACAGTGCGTTTTTCAAGGAGAAGGACAATCCCGACGACTGGTTTTTCAAAGAAATTCGCAGTGCACTGTCGTCGCCAGGCATCAACCACATCACTCCGATATTTTTCGATGGTGTGTCGAGCGATTTGTTTAGTTATGAACGTATGCCGGAAGATTTGAAGTCTCTTAGCAAATGTCAGAAACTTGTGTATTGCAAGGACAATGCTACTCATTTCGACCTCTTTGTCCGCGACCATTTCGGATTGGTTATGCAAGGGGAGTTTGAAGGGTTTGGCGAGATGCTTAGGGCGGTGTTTAATCTGACGGTGAATGTTACAGTGAACAATGACGACCATTCCACGGAAAACAACGTCAACTCCAAGAACACCAACACTATGACAACTACAACAATCAATGTGGGAAAGGTGATTCAATATAATACTTTCACTGGCGACGTAACAATCAACTAAAATATGAGCGACGTAGATACATTAATAAAAGATAACAAGTTCAGTGGTTCGGTAACGATTTATGCTAACGGTCAGTCGCATAAAATTGATTACCGTAACATTTCTTTTAATCCAAACTATCTTCTCGACCCGAAGAAAAAATTTTTGGGTAAAAAGAAAAAGGTTTATGGACGTGACAAACTTGCGGAAGAACTTCACACCAAATTTTTGGGAGCGGAGGGTTCTTATATTGTAAGCGTTGTGGCTATGGGAGGCTTGGGCAAAACGGCTTTTTCCAACCGCTACAAGGAACTGTACGAGAAAGAATACAAGAATATTCACCATTTGTATCTTAACAACAGCATCTACGGTGATTTTATCCAAAACCTTTCTTCGGTATTTGGTGTTGGTTTCAGGCAGTGTATCGAAGGTCTGTCCGATGTTGACAAAAAAGAAAAAATCATCGAGGCTTTAGAAAAAATACCTGTATCTCCAAATCTTCTGATATTGGATATTAATGTTAAATCCAAGTCGGAGTTTGTAACTGATTTCCTGGATTCATTTGAGAGGCTTTCTGAAAAATGGCATGTGCTGTTATTGTCGCGCAAGGAATTTTCCGATTTTTCAAACCTTGACAAGAAAGATCATGAGAGAATGACTTTGAAATTCGACAGCCTTGCAAGTGCCTCTGACGATGCTGTAGAAATGTTCAAAGCTATCTGTCCAAATATTGAATGTAGTAATGATGATTTGAAGGATATATTTGCCACTCGCGGTTTCGATTATCATCCATTGCTTATAGAAGCGTTGGCGGCTTGTTGCAAGCGTAAAGAATTTAAAAATGCATCGCAAATAAGAAACGCCATCGACCTGTCTCAATCGGAACGGCTTGAAACTTTGAGCAAGGAATTGAAGCGTGATGAAGAATTGGGTACAGTATATACGTATCTGTATTATTTGATTGACTTTGACGACTATGATGAATATTCACAGATTTTGTTGCGCCATTTTATCCTGTGGCCTTATAGCAACATTCCCGAAAATGTGATATGCAATTTGTTAAGATTCTACATTGAGGCAGAAGAGGATTTTGATCCGTCTATTTACCTTAAAAGCCTTGTAAACGACATGGTTCTTTCGGAATGTGAAGAAGAATATCGTATATATGGTATGAGTATAGATGCTTATTGGTCGTCACTACTGGGTGAAGAGCCCACTCCTGAAATCGTGCAAACTTTGATTGATGCTATTAAAAATAGGCAATTAGGAACGGCGGTATCTCAATGTATTGGCTATCGGATGCATGATTTGATGGAGCGCACTCTTGCAAAAAAAGCAATAAAAGAAAAGTTTTGCTACGACAGGTATTTTGATGGTATAAGGCGGATTTTAGTCAATCCTTGTAGTATTGCATTGTTGCGAACAACGGAATCTTGTTTGTTTGAGAGTCTGTACACAAACGCAAAGACTGAAATTCTTTGTCCGCCTGACGACTTATATTTGCTTGCCGCAGCACACTATGACTGTTACGCTGCGGATGGTATGAAAAAAGCTGTGGTTGAAAATGCACTGAATGCTATCAAAACTTTTGATTTCAAGACATATTCTGACAATCTTAATTTTGTTGCCGATGCGCTTCATGATTTTTCGATTGTGATCTATGTCCGTAATCAGTTGGATGATGTTGATGAAATTTTGAAAAATGTAATAGTCGCACGCGAAACATTATGTGCTCATAATGATACGGCTGATAATCGTCTAAAATTGGCTTTGGAGCATTATACGTTGGGCAAGTTGACTAATCAGGCTAATGAAGTCGCAAAAGGACAATTATGGCTTGATGAAGTCTGTAGCATGATGTTTATTCCGGAGATGGTGGATGTGGAAGGTGGCAATTATGATATGGGCAGCAATGACTATTATGATTATGCGAAGCCAGTTCACAATGTTACCGTTTCTGATTTTCAAATCGGCAAATATCCTGTTACTCAGCAACAATGGGATTATTTGATGGTGGACGACATACCCAGCGTGAGTCGGTGCGATATTCATCGAGGTTTGGGTCCCGATTACCCCATCTATAATATTTCTTGGTACGAAGCCGCAAAGTTTTGCAACAAGTTGAGTAAAGTGCAGGGATTTGAGGAGGTTTATGTTTTTGACGAAAAAGATGAAATAGTAATAAGTTTCGATAACAAAAAACATGGCTATCGTCTGCCAACAGAGGCAGAATGGGAATACGCAGCGCGTGGCGGGCAGTTCAAGGAGAATTATTTGTATTGCGGAAGTGATACATTGGATGTTGTGGCGTGGTTCGATGTTAATTCTCATGCTTCAACCCATAGAGTTGGTGAAAAAAATAATCCTAATTCGCTTGGACTTCACGATATGTCGGGCAACGTTTATGAGTGGTGTCAGGATGCGTATGAAGAAAATTATTATGAGGAATGTCTGAAAAATCCAAAACTATGTGATAATCCTTGTAATGTTGGCAATCTATCGTCGGGTTCTTCGCGTGTGCTCCGTGGTGGCTCGTGGAGCTTCGGCGCTGACTTCTGCCGCGTATCTAATCGCAACTACTTCAACCCAGACCACAGGGACATCAGCTGCGGTATGCGCCTCGCCCTGCCTTGTTCGCCCTTCCCCAGTTTAAAAAAATAAGACACTCCGTCTTTTTTTAAGCTAAATGGGAGGAAGGCAGGAAGGATTTTGAGGAGCAAGGATTTTCGAAGCTGGCGGACTAAAGCCGCCGCGCGAAAATCCGAGCGACGAAAAAACTTTTATCCACCTCTCCCCCTCAAATTGGAGTGCTATTGTGTTCGTTTGTCCCCCTGAAAAATTTGCTGTTAAGGAAAAATATCCTTTTCTTTGCACCAAACTTAACACTTAATAGCATAATTATGAAACTTCAATTATTAACAGGCGCGCTTGCGCTTGCGACGGCTTTCACGGCTTCGGCGCAGAGCCACGTGATGGAAGTCAACACCGCCAAGCCCGGCGCGGCGGTGCAGAGTACGATGTACGGCATCTTTTTTGAGGACATCAATTTTGCGGCTGACGGCGGTCTGTACGCCGAAATGGTAAAAAACCGCTCCTTTGAATTTCCGCAGACCTTGATGGGTTGGCGCACGTTTGGCAATGTTCAGATAAAGGACGACGGACCATTTGAGAATTGCCCGCATTATGTAAGGCTCGGCTATTCGGGACATCCGCACAAGCACACCGGCATTGAGAACGAGGGCTTCTTCGGCATCAACATCGAGGAAGGCAAGGAGTACAGATTTTCCGTTTGGGCGCGTTGTCCCGAGGGTGGCAAGGCGACGGTACTTGTACAGATTGTGGATAATGCATCTATGGGCGAGGTTCAGGAACAGGAAGTTTGCTACGTGGACGTTGTGGGCAGCGAGTGGAAGAAATACACCGCAAAGTTCAAGGGCAAAGTTACCAACCCCAAGGCGTCGATGAGGATTTTCCTGCGTGGTTTTGACAAACAGCCCATCGTAACCACCGACCTCGAACACGTTTCGCTCTTTCCGGTTGACACCTGGATGGGACGCGAAAACGGTATGCGCAAAGATTTGGCGCAGGCGTTGTGCGATATGAAACCGGGCATCTTCCGTTTTCCGGGCGGCTGCATCGTTGAAGGTACGGATTTGGAGAGCCGTTATCAATGGAAAAACTCCGTGGGTCCCGTTGAAAACCGCAAACTCAATGAAAACCGTTGGCATTATACCTTCGATTTCCGTTTTTATCCTGATTATTACCAGAGTTACGGACTTGGTTTCTATGAGTTTTTTGAATTGTGCGAGGACTTCAACTGCGAGCCGTTGCCGGTGATTAGTTGCGGTCTTGCTTGTCAGTTCCAAAACGAAAACCGTGTTCCCGGTCAGCCCGATATGGAGGCTCATTGCCCCTTGGACAACCTCCAACCCTACATCGACGATGCTCTCGACCTCATTGAATTTGCCAACGGCGATCATTCCACCAAGTGGGGCAAGGTTCGCGCCGAGATGGGTCATCCGCGTCCGTTCAACCTCAAATTCCTTGGCGTCGGCAACGAGCAGTGGGACTACAAGGACAATCCCGTCTTCACCGAAAGGCTCAAAAAATTCACCGCCGCCATTCGTGCTAAGTATCCGAATATCAAGTTGATAGGCACAACGGGTCCCGATTCCGAGGGCGCAAAATTCGATATGCTCCAACCCAAGATGAAGGAGATTGGCGTTGACCTGTACGACGAACATTTCTACCGTCCCGAATCGTGGTTCTTGGATGGTGTCAATCGTCATCGTTATGATAATTATGACCGCAAAGGCCCGAAAGTGTTTGCTGGCGAATACGCTTGTCACGGCAAGGGCAAGAAGTGGAATCATTACGAGACCTCGCTCCTCGAAGCCGCCTTTATGACAGGCATCGAGCGCAATGCGGATGTTGTTCAGATGGCAACGTATGCGCCTCTGTTTGCGCACGTTGAGGGTTGGCAATGGAGACCAGACGCCATTTGGTACGACAATTCGAGGTCGTTCCGCTCGGTTTCGTATTACGTTCAACAGATGTATTCCCTCAACAAGGGTCACAATGTGTTGTCGCTCTTGATGAACAAGAAAGTTGTTGCCGGCGACCCCGACCAAGACGGACTTTTTGCAAGTGCGGTGGTTGACAACAAGACCAACGAAGTTATTGTAAAGGTGGTTAATACGAGCCGTCAATCGCAGCCTATCACCTTGAATCTCAAAGGAATGAAAGGCAATCATACCGTGAAGACCATCACACTTACTTCCAACGATATGGACGCAGAAAACTCCCTCGACAATCCCACCCGCATCGTTCCCATTGACGGCACAGCATCCGCCGACGGCGACAAGATGACTGTTCTCACGGACAACGTTCCGGCGATGACGTTCAGGATTTACAAGGTAAAGAAGTAATTTTTTCCTTGAATTGCAATTAATAAAAAGAGAAAACAACTAAGGCCTTGCGGTAAGACCTTAGTTGTTTTGTGATTTCATTTGTGTTGATTATTTGCTCATCAAATCGGTGAGTTCGTCATCGGATTTGTTGTCGAGTTCATTTTCTTTGTAGAATTTTGTGAGCATTGTGGCAAATACCTTGTCTTCGTATGTGAATACAAAGTCGTAGTAGCCGGGCTCAGCGTTATCAGGATTAACATACATGCTTCCCCAGTGGCTGCCTTCCTCGGCGTCGGGATCCTTGCGGATGTCGCCGCCTTGCACAAATCCGGGAGTGATGTCGCGCATCTTGTTTTTCAGGTAGTAGCTCTGGTCGTCCTTGTGCTTGATAATCCACACCTTGATGCCGTATTCTGCATTGGTCACGGGATAAAACTCTATCCACTCGTTCAGATTAAAGATACAGCGGATGCCTTCGGTGGCTGGCTTTCGGTCATTCCATTCCGCAGAGCCAACTTGGTTTCCTTTGAGCGTCAACGCTGTCATCACCGGTTGCTCGCCATCCTTGAGGTTCACGAAGTTGAGTTTGCCGGGAATCATAGCCTTTTGCGCGTCGGCTTTTGTAGCGTTGCCGCTGTTGTTGGAGGCTGTGCTGCCGTCGGTGGTTGTGGCAGAGTTGTTGGCAGAATCGGTGGTGCTGTTCTGGTTCTGTGAGCCGCCGCAAGATGCCAACAGTATTGTAGCCGAAAAAATAGCTGCGAATAATCTGTTAATTTTCATGATGTTGCAATGTTTTATTATTGATTATAATGCTGATTGTCATATACAAAAAAGTATCAACAATCGGGACAAATATAATTATTTTTCCTTAATGCAAGTGTTTTGTGATAAAAATTTTTTATCTTTGGCACATAATTTATTTGAGAAATGAACCTATTGAAATTCATCAGCCGCCACGCTTCGGCGTTTGTGATTTTGACGGCAATTGTTTCTTTCCTGTTTCCCGCTGTGTTCGGGTGGGTGAGGGGCAATGTGTCGTCGTTGATATTGGGCTTTATAATGTTGACGATGGGACTTACGCTCTCCACCAACGATTTCAAGGTGTTGATACACAGACCGCAGGACATCGGCATCGGTGCTGTGGCTCAGTTTACGGTGATGCCGTTTTTGGCGTTTGGATTGACCAAACTTTTCGGACTCGACCCTTACCTCGCCGTCGGCATTATCTTGGTTGGATGTTGCCCGGGCGGAGTGTCGAGCAACATTATGTCGTTCCTTTGTAAGGGCGATGTGGCGTATTCCGTCGGTATGACAACGGTCTCCACGCTCCTCGCGCCGTTTATGACGCCGTTTTTGGTTTGGTTTTTGGCTGATACGTCCATCAATGTCGATGCCGTCGGAATGTTCTTGAATATTTTGTTGGTAACAATTTTGCCGGTTACGCTTGGCTGTTTGCTCAATTATTGGGTTGGCAAGTCGGAGAATTTCAAGACGTTGCAGTCGATGATGCCTGGATTCAGCGTCATTGGGTTGGCGTTGATTGTGGGCGGCGTTGTGAGTCAGGTGCAGCCGCAGTTAGTCAGCAACGGCGTCACGCTGTTCTTTTTGGTGTTGGCGGTTGTGTTTCTCCACAATGGCATTGGCTATGTCCTCGGCTACAATGTCGGAAGGTTGTGTAAGTTTTCGTTAGCGAAGAAAAAGACGCTCTCCATCGAAGTCGGAATGCAAAATGCAGGAATGGCGACGGTTTTGGCATCGGCGTTTTTTGTCGTTGACGGCAATCCCGATTCAGTTCTTTGTGTCCTTCCCTGCGCAATCTCCTGCGCCTACCATTCCATTTCAGGAACGATATTGGCAGGGGTGTTTGCGAAGTGGAAAGAGGAGAGTAAAGATTAAAGTATTATTCTACATCCAAAATCTCCACTACATACATCGTGTGAAGTCCGCCGGGGGCTTTGATGTAGAATTGATTGAAGATTTCTTTGTCAGCGAATTGGTCGCCTTGCATTGTTGAAGCGAACAGTTTGCGGCAGTTGACAGTGGTGTGCGCCTCGGCGAATGTTACTGCGCCGTTGTTGAGGAATTTGGGAGTGAGGTTGGCGGCTTTTACCTTGTCGGTGTCGCGTCCTGACTTCGAGCCGCAGATTCGCAACGCTTGGCGGTATTCCTCGTCGAAAAATGACAGCGTAATCTTGTTGCCGCTTTCCGTAAATTCGTGGGTGTAACGGCTTTCACGAATGAAGATGAACGCCACAGGACGGTTCCAAATATATCCGAATCCGCCCCACGATGCCGTCATTGTATTGAATTTTTGGCTGTCGCCCGCCGTGATGAGCATCCAATCCTTGCTTATCAGATTGAAGATGTCTTTTTTTGAGATTTTTGATAAGTCCATATTTGTAAGTGATTAATTTTCTAATAGATAACGTATAAAATTGTCTGAAATGTTTTCCATTTCACTTTTGTCGTATATGTATAGCAATGTAACGTTTATTGTACCGTCGTCGCGCTTTGTGACAGAGTATGTTATGACTCTCATTCCGCCGCTTTTGCCGCCGCCCTTGTCGCTTACAGCCATTCTAACTTTGTGAACGCCTTTCCCTAAACTCGCGCCTTGAAATGGGTTTTCTTTGATGCTATGGAGAAATGCCTCGTAATCATCTATTAATGAATGATATTTTTTGCAATAGCGTTTGAATTGCTTTTCAAATTCCTCGTGGGTGAAAACTTCTACGTTCATTTCATTTCTTCTTTAAGTTCCGCCAAAAAGTCCTCTGCCCTGCGTCCGTAGTTTTCTCCTTTTTTATTGGCGTTTTCCACGTCGGCAATTCTGTTTTTAATTTCGCCTACAAATTCATAAACTGCATCGCGCTGTTTTGTGTTCAATGTTTTTTCGTATGTTTTCATTGCCTCGTATTCACTTGTTATGGCGGAATCGGAGTCTTGTTTTGAATTTTTTATTAGGCTTTTGACATAGTTCAACGCCCTGAACAGAAGTATCTCACTGTCAGGTATTTGCGTTATTTCGTAAGCCAATTCTTTCCTTATGTCGATTGCTGTCATATTATTATGTATTAATTTCCTGCACAAATATATTGTAAATTTTTGTGTCGCGCAAATAATATTTTGGTAAATGAATGTTTTTTTCTACATTTGCCAAACAAACATTTAAAGCGATTTCTATGAAACATCTCAAAACATTATCTGCCGCCGCGTTGCTGATTGCGGGCTGTGGTGGCAGTGCCGATGCTCCTCAACTTGGCAAGGCGAGCATCGACGAAGTAATCGCCGCAATGACCAACGAGGAGAAGGCTTTTCTTTTGGTGGGCAGCGGCATGGCTGGAGCTACTGGCACAGAGGCTGTTGTTGGCTCGTCTGACGAGCTTGTACCTGGAGCGGCGGGCACCACTCACGCCATCCCGAGGCTTGGCATCCCGGCAATTGTACTCGCCGATGGACCTGCTGGTCTGCGCATCAAGCCCATTCGTCCGGGCAGCAACGACACATATTATTGTACAGCATTCCCGATTGCAACCGTCCTTGCGTCCACTTGGGACACCGATTTGGTGCAAGAGGTCGGCAAGTCGATGGGCAACGAAGTTTTGGAGTATGGCGCGGACGTGATTCTTGGTCCTGGCGTCAACATCCACCGCAACCCGCTCTGCGGTCGCAACTACGAGTATTATTCGGAAGATCCGTTGCTCGCAGGACAGACCGCCGCTGCCATCATCAACGGTATCCAGTCGCAGAATGTTGGTACGTCTATCAAACATTTTGCCGTCAATAGCCAAGAGACATTCCGCACCAAAACCGATGCTCACGTATCTCAGAGGGCAATCAGGGAGATTTATTTGCGTCAATTTGAGATTGCGGTGCGCGAGAGCAATCCGTGGACTGTTATGACTTCCTACAACAAGCTCAACGGTACTTATACCTCAGAATCTCAGGCTCTTAATAATACCATCTTGCGTGACGAGTGGGGATTCAAAGGGTTGGTGATGACCGACTGGTTTGCCGGCAGGGACGCTGTGGCACAGGAGCAGGCGGGACAGAATTTGTTGATGCCGGGCGTTGACCGTCAGTACAACGAAATCCTCGACGGCTTGAATAGCGGCAAACTCGATTCCAAGGTTGTGGACGCCAACATCCGCCGCATTTTGGAATTGGTGATGAAGTCGCCGCATTTCAAGTGTTACAAAAACAGCAACAAACCCGACCTCAAAGCCCACGCCGCAATCACTCGTCAGGCGGCGGCAGAAGGTTCTATATTGTTGACTAACAAGCAAAACGCCCTCCCTTTCAGCGACAAAATCAAGAAAGTTGCGCTCTTTGGCGTTACGTCCTACGACTACGTTTCGGGCGGCATCGGTTCGGGCGATGTCAACGAAGAATACACCGTTTCGCTGTACGAAGGGTTCAAGAACGCGGGCTTGGAGGTTGACGAAAACTTAAATAAAATCTATTCGGATATTATTAAGTTTCAGCAAGATACCTTCCGCGCCAATCCTGCCAACAAGGATTCTATGGTGTTCCGTTTCCAAAGCGTCAATCCCGACTTCAAGGTTGCCGACATCAATGTTGCTGTCAAGGCAAACGACGTGGCTGTCATTACGTTTGGCAGGATTTCGGGCGAGTTCAAAGACCGCCGCATTGCCGACTTCTATCTTTCTGACAATGAGAAACTTCTCTTGAAAAATGTTTCTGACGCCTTCCGCAAGGCGGGCAAAAAGACGGTTGTAATTTTGAATGTTGGCGGCGTAATCGAGACCGCGTCGTGGCGCGACATTCCCGACGCGATTTTGTTGCCGTGGATGGGCGGACAGGAAGGCGGCAATGCCGTTGCTGACATTTTGACTGGCAAGGTTAACCCGTCGGGCAGGTTGCCGATGTCGTTCCCGATGGACTATTTTGACGTGCCGGGCGCGAAAAATTTCCCGTATGACATCCAACCAAACGCCGCCACATTGTTTGGCGTAGAAATGGAACGTCCTGAGGGTGAGAACATTGACTTCACCAATTATACAGAGGATATCTATGTTGGTTATCGTTATTACAACACCTACGGCAAAAAAGTTGCGTTTCCCTTCGGCTACGGACTTTCTTACACGACATTCACGCTTTCCAATTTGCAAGTCGTTAAGAATGAGAATGGTTACGAGGTTACAGTTGACATCAAGAATACCGGCAAGGTTGACGGCAAAGAAGTGGCGCAGTTGTACATTTCGTCGCCGTCTGATGGCGTCAAGAAGCCCGCAATCGAGCTCAAAGCCTTTGCAAAGTCGCGCAACTTGAAGCCCGGCGAGAGTCAGACCGTCAAGATGACAGTTAAAATCGACGATATGCAGTATTTTGACGAGGCGTCGTCGTCTTGGGTATTAGACAAAGGCGTTTACAAATTCTCAATTGGCACCAACGCAGGCAATCTCATTGAAACCAAGGAAGTTGAGGTAGCTGAACCCGTTGTCCGCAGGGTAAACAATGTCCTCGCTCCGGCGCAGCCGATTGCACAAGAATTTTAGTTTTTTTCAACAAAAATTTAAACGAATTTCAATTAATTAAAACGAATTTATAATCAATTATTTAATTCGTTTTAATTCGTAATGATTCGTTTAAATTTTTGTTTAGAAACTCCGCCGTAGGCGGTAATTAAACGTTAACTAAATGTTTAAATTGTTGTTAATCATAATGTTGACGCTGTTGGCGGGATGTAGCTCGATAGACTTTGGCTATGGGGTGCGTCGCGCCGACAGCGACACTTTTATCAAAGAATGTCGGTTTAGCAAGGTCGATGCGGAGCATTTTGTTTACAAAAACACGCGCCCGTCGATAGTTTTCATCTATTCTGACGCGGTGGAACATTGCCGCCGACAGGCTCAGGTGTTCAACAATGTTGCGGCGACATATTCTGATGGCATATTTTTTTGGGCAATTGAATACGACGATGCGCAATCGTTGTTGACGTACTTTCCGACGACAGCGCGATTGCCTATCTATCTGTATATCAATCAAAACTGCGCCCAATTGTTTGCGCCAGAATCCACCTCCGTCCCCGATATGAAAAAACACATCGGCGAGGCATTCGGCATTTATTTAAAACAATAATTATTATGGATTTGTTTACAAAAGTTGACGTACCAAAGTCTTCTATTTCAATTGATTATAGTTCAAGGTTGATGTTTTTCGGCTCGTGTTTCGCCGAAAATATTGGAAGATTTTTTGTTGATGCCAAGTTCAATTGTCTTGTCAATCCCACGGGAATTATTTATAATCCGTTGTCAATATGCAAGATGGTCAAAAATATTGTCAATCAAAAGATTTACGACGAACGCGATTTTTTCTTTGACGGCAATAATTATTGTTCTTACGACTTTCACGGGGCGTATTCGCGCGGCACTGTGCAGGAGGCGGTAGCTCTCGTTAATAGTTGTATGACGGATGCGCTCGTTTTTCTCAAAGATGCTGATATTGTGTTCATTACGCTTGGTACGGCATACGTATATTTCCTCGCCGACAATCCCGCGCAGCCAGTTTGCAACTGCCACAAACAAAAGCCTGAAACTTTCATTCGCCGTCTTGTGAGCATCGACGAGGTTGTGTCTGCATTGTCTGACATTGTTTATAATCTTTCCACTATCAACCCTAACCTAAAAATCATTTTCACTGTGTCGCCAATCCGCCATTTGAGGGACGGAGCGCACTGCAACCGTCTGAGCAAAAGCACGTTGCATCTTGGAATCGAGCAAGTGTTGCAAAAATTTAATTGCTGCGAATACTTCCCGAGTTATGAGATTATGGAAGACGAGTTGAGAGATTATCGTTTTTATGCCGAAGATATGACGCATCCCTCGCTGCTTGCCGAAAAGATAATTTGGCAGCGTCTCCGCGACACATATATTAATAAGGTGTGTCAATCGCAAATCTCCCGCGTCGAAAAGTTTATGCAAGCAGTCCACCATCGCTTTATAGACCCTTCTTCGCCCGCCACACGCGACTTTTGCAAAAAAAATCTTGCCCTTGCCGATGCGTTAGAATCAGAGATTCAAGGTCTTGACCTAAGTGATGAAAAAAAATATTTTAAAAATTACCTTTAAAATTTGTAAAATTGAAAAATGTTCTCTAATTTTGGTTGATTTTACAAAAGTGTTACTTTAAGCTATATGCTATGAAAATAAGGACATTTATACTTTCGGTCATCTTGATTCTTGCTTGCATTGGAGTGTGCAAGGCGCAGGACAGGATTACTATGACTATTTATTTAAGTGGAACTAATTCACGAGTTATTGGTAACGACTTGTCCACTGTATTCGGCGACGATTTAGAAGCAACATACAATATCAAAGTTTATAATGAAGATCTTGATTTTTTGTTGTTGCCGACGAGTGCTTTGGATTTTTATTTGACAGATCAAGGTGGCAATACACAAGGTCCTATTAAGATTATGGACATTATGAAGGTGCCTGCCGGCGTGTATAAAGTTCTGATTAAATGCCAGGGTTCAATTGTTAACAACAATTATACTCTTACTGTCAAGAAACGTCCGATTACGTTTTATAGTCAACATTCAGCTGTTTTCCATTGTATGTATAATGGTGGTCGTACTTTCAAACTTGCTGATTATGACGACGGTACAGGAATTGATGCGGGGAAACAGCTGTGGTACACGGCGTATGGAATTAGCAATCTTGCATCTTTCGACGAATCAACCCAAATAGACTTTGATAATACTGTTTTTGAGTTTTCGAGCCCTGAGGCGTCTGAGACAATGAAGGGTGGCTCAATCCATTGGGCTTTGAAGGCTGACCCAAACAAGACTGAGGACTGGTCTGCAAATTATGAGTGTCAAAATCCTAACACAAATGAGGCTTGTGAATGTGAAAATGCTTTTGATGGTTATATACATAATAAGTGTCCATACAGCATTTCATGGATTAGCAATGGCGCGACCGTGAGTGAGAATTTTTCGTCAAAATACGGCATGAAGGTCGGCGCTGATGATTACGCTACACAATCATATTATGACCTTGTGCCATTGATGTATGATAATGGAACTTTGATTGATGAAAGCTTGAATATTGAAATCTCTCAGGATGGTTTCATTTTCAAACCATACCTTGAAGGTTCTGTTATTTCGGTTGGCGATTATGTATTCAGAGCAAGTTCTGGCAATACGCCTGCTTGCAAGAGTCAGATTGCGGTTGAGGTTTCGCCGTTGCCAGTAGAGCCTGTGCTTGGATTTATGGAGAAGGAGAAGTTTTATGACAATAATACCGATTTGACCTCATACCGCCGCGAGGCTACTCCAAACAAACCTTTTTTGGGCAATGATGGGGATTATCTTCAGATAAGAGTTGATGCCCAATATGATTCTCCTGAATCTGGCGACAGACAAATTAATATTACTTTTGAGCTTGAAGGTCAAGATGATATCAAGAAAAATTATGAGTTGACAACAACAGGTTGGATTGTTGCAGGCAAAATCAAACCCATCCAACCTACCATCCAGTGGACGTATGACAATCATGTATGCGAAAACCAAAGTCAGCAGACTATCAACTACGGCGAATCGATTAATTCTGTGGTTGCAGAATTGCAGCTTGGTGAGTATGATGCTGCGTTTCGTGCTCAATATCCACCTACTGCTGTGTACGAAGTTTACCACAATGGAATTAAGCTCGCAGAGGATGCAACGCTTGAAGCTGGCGAAACATATAAATTGAAAGCTACTTTTATAAGTGAAACTCCCAATAATTTGTTGTCGGTGGAGTCGTCAATTGACGTTACATTAAGCAAGAAAACAATTCAGTTGGGTTGGCTCGGCACTAATAGAGACAAGTTGGAATATCCCAATGCCAAAATTGCGGATCCTAATACAGGTTTTGGATATGTAGCTGTCAATGCAATTGCTAAGTCAAACATTCAATACGAGTATTACCTTTCGTCAGATTTAAATATTTCGGAAGCTGAATTGTTGACCGATGCTAATAAGAAGGAAGTTGGTTTTGCACCAACTGTTGGCAAGTATATGTTTGGATGTATCGCTAAGGATGCCAATGGTTATATGCTTGATGGCAAAATCTCTGAGCAGATTGAAATCAAGAAATCGAGTGTAAAGCAGAAAATTGATTTGCCCGAAATTAAAACCAAGAAAAAATATGATGGCAATTGGTTTGCAGAAGTGGTTACCCCCGCAAGTTTCCATGGCGAGCCGCTTAAAACCGTTGCATATTTTGTAGATGGTTCAATATATGATGATGTTGTAACTCAACTTTCTGAATCTGATTTGCGAAAAGATTACGGATGGAGTCATTCCGTTTATTATACTATTGAAGTTCCTCAGGACATTATAGACAATACCAATTTGTATGTACGTTCATACTATGAGGACGACGAGATTAAATATGTTGATTATCATAGTACTGATTTCTATTATTATGATGGTGGTATTATTGATTGCAATGAGGTGGAGCTTACTCCTATGATTCCTGAAAATGCAATCTATGGAGATTGCGTACTTGCCGGAGATGATGAAGATGATGTCAGGATTTTTACAACTATAGATGGTACTGCGATTTCGATTGAAGGTGAATGGTCTTTCTGGGGTGATTTCGAGGCAGGAGACATTCTTGATGCCGCTACTCATCGCTTTGATGTTTTCTTCAATTCTAATGATGACAATTATTGTGATGACGCATATACTGAAGTCAGTCTTACCGTTCAGCCGCGCACTCTGACATTCGCAGGAGATTTGGTTATAGCCGATAAGACGTATGACGGCACAGATATAATCAATTCTAATGGAGTTGTTACTACATTCGCAAATGGTATTGTTGATGCTAACAAATTGAGCGAGTATTTCCCTGAAAATCAGCAGATTAAGAGAGTACCAAGCGTTGAGGGCATTATAAGCCAGGATTTGGGCAAGATTTCGGTCGTGTGGGACTATTCCAACACAAAATATTCGGGTTCGGAAGTGAAATATACAGACGACACCGAATTGGAAGTGGCTGCATACGAGAACATTCCGGTTGGTGTTTCGTTGGAAGGTTTAAGAGCTTCCAATTACAAGTTGCCGCAAGATGTGGTTTACGGAAGTTCCAAGATTATGCCGGAGAATCCTATTGAGATTGTCTTCAAGTACGACAGTCCCGAACCTCCTATCGCCGCTCTCACTTATCGCTTGATGTATGGCAAGTCGGTGATGGGTGTTGACTTCAAATTGAAAGACGAATGTTTGCAGGAAGGTTGGTATGCGCGTTATGTGCTCAATTCCGAAGACTGCACTTTCAAGATGATGTCGCCAAAGAAGAATGCTGACGACTACTATACTTTTGAAGTACAGATTATCAAGGGCGACCGTGAGCAAGATGCCGCCAACAATACTTATAAAGTGTTGGGGCGTCAGTCGGTGAGGATATATGTGGATAAGTACAAGTTGCAAGTATCAACCCCCAACATTGTAACACAAAAAGAATACGACGGCAATACTTCCGTGGCTTGGGTTGGCGGCAACAATTGTGTGATTACCAATGCAGTGGCTGGCGACGATGTTGCGCTTGATGGTGAGCCGGTCATCGAGTATGACACGCCCGAAGTTGGCACTGGCAAGACCATCACAGCTTCTTACACGCTGAAAGGCAACGACTTATATAAGTATCTTTTGCCTGACAATTACACGACTACGGGTTCTATTACAAAGGAGGAAGTCAATCCTTCCGATCCGCCGAACCCGCCTGACCCGCCAAATCCACCGGACCCGCCAGTGCCGGGCAATATTGTCATTGCTGATGTAACGCCCGTGAGCGGTGGAGGTAATACTTTGTCTCCGAATGAAGATGGATATTGTGCTGGTGAGCAGATAATTATGAACATCAAGATTTCGGATGGCACTCCCGCGTATTGCAAGATAGTATTTGACGACAATTCCAAAAATGCTGGATTCAAGGATGTTGATTATGCGGAAGTCAACGAATTGGGCAATGGCGTTTTCCAATATTCCTTTGAATGTCCGGGTGCAACGTATGGCAAGTACGGTGGACAATTGTATCTGTATGATGCCGACGGCAAGACAAGCGATGGTTATCAATTTGAAGTTCAGGTCAATTACAGCTCTAAGTACTTGAAAGCCAAGTTCAATGATGTTGTGCTTGTTGACAATCACGAAAAACCGCGACTATTCAGCGAGAACAATCCTGACATCACGTATCAATGGTACATACGTGAGGATGGCGTTGACAAGAATATCCCTGGCGAGACCAAGCAGTTTTATAACGTCCCGACAATGGACGCTTGGTATGGTGCGTATGCCAAGACTTCCGGCGACGATTTGATAAAGATTTGTCCGAAATATTTTGGCAAGTCAGTGTCTAAGGCGTATGTTGTGGAGCCGTCGGTGTCGGTATATCCCAATCCAGCTGTTAGTATGGAGCCAGTTACCATCAAGATAAACGATTTTGATTCAGATAGTTACAAGAATGTAGTTATTTATCTTTACAATTCAACAGGTTCGTTGGTGAAGACGATTGAAAATGTTGAGGAACTCAATGTCGTAACCCTTCCTTTTGGCAACTACTCTGGTATCGTAGTTTTTGACGGAAATAAGATTTCGTTTAAATTCATTGTTAGAAAGTGATGCGTATGAAACGTTTATTGCTATCTGTTTTGATGGTCGTATTGGTAGTGTATGCCGTTGACGCTCAAAACAATACTGAAAAAGAAGAAGTAAATTCTTGCTATCCTGGTCATTATCTTGTTTTTGACGTGGGTGGCGGTCTGCATACGTTGGCGTACAACGTGGACGGCTACGGCTCCAAAAAACCTGGTGCAGGTCTTATGGTGCGTGGCGGCTATCGTTATTTTTTCACCGACAATTGGGGCGTTGGTACTGAATTGAATTTCAAGTCGTTCCAGACAACATTCAAGGCTGATTACACCCAAAAAATCTCTGACGCTATCGACGAGGACAATTACACGTATCAGCATCGCACGTATTACAATGGACTCAAAGAAAAGCAGTCGCAGATGGTGATAAGCCTTCCTATCGCTGTGTATTTCCAGCAGAGACTCAATCAAAAATGGAAACTTGGCGGCGGTCTTGGTGCTGTGGCTCAGTTTGAAATCGTCAATAAATTCAAGACCAATGGCGGCGAGCTCGAAACTCGCGGTTATTATGACATTTTCAATGTGGAATTGTATGGAATGGATCAGCACAATTTCTTCACAAAGTCTGATTTTGACGACAAAAACAAGAAGCGTTCAAGCGTTGGAATCTTGTTGGAAGGCAATGCGCTCTATTACATTACCAAACGTCTTTCGATTGATTTGGGCATCTATTTCACCGTTGGAATGGGCTACAAGAGCGTTGGCGAGGATGTTAATCAGTTTGACCCCGATTGTATGAAGGGCGACGCCTACAATTGGAAGTACAACGGTGCGTTGGATTCCAAAGTTGTTGACATTCCTACGCCGATAGCTGTGGGCGGTATGGCTGGCATTAGGTATCAGTTTGGCAAAATCAAGAAGAAACCCGCTCCTGAAAAGCCGATTGACAAGCCTGTCGATAAGCCTGATACTCTTATCATTGTGGATGTTCCTGTCAATGACACTGTGCCGGAAGTCGTGGTTACAACTATTCCTGACGAGCCTGTGGTTGAGGATACGCCCAAAGATACAATTCACGTTGTTGTAGATGTTCCAAAGGATTCGATTCCTTCCGTAGTAGTTACTGAGCCTCAGAAGGAAGACGTTGACATTGTACTCAAAAAATACACTCGTGTGAATGTCAATTTCGGCTTCAATGACGCTTACATCAAGTCGCGTCCCGACCTTGCGCGTATGCTCGACGAGATTGCCGAAGTGATGAACAACTATCCGAATACAAAACTCAAGGTTACTGGTCATACGTGTAATATCGGTTCGTTGGAGCAGAATATGAAACTTGGTCAGCGTCGTGCCGAGGCATTCAAGGCTGAACTTGTAAAGCGTGGAATCGATGGCAGCCGTATCAACTGCGACAGCAAGGCTTATTTGGAGCCGTTGTTCCCGAATACAACCGAGGCCAACCGCGAGAAAAACCGCCGTGTAGAGTTTACGATGACGGAATAGGGCAGTGGATGTCCTGCTGCAAGAGGCTGAAAATTTGACAATTGAAAAATATTTTGAAAAAAGTTTCATAAATATTTTGTGGATTTGCAAAAGGTTGTTACCTTTGCAACGTCAAAATAAGACAAGACATATACAACGATGCGCTGGTGGCGGAACTGGTAGACGCGTATGTTTGAGGGGCATATCCGAGTTTTATTGGGTGCAGGTTCAAGTCCTGTCCGGCGCACAAAAAATCCCTGGAAATCAGAATTGATTTTCAGGGATTTTCTTTTGTGGGTGTGTTGTCGCAAATGCTTAAATATCAGATGTTAATTGATTTCAAATTCGCCGAAAGTCTGTTTGGTATCGCTATTTGCGGGCTTGAAATCGCCGTCCTTGTACAGGAAACTATATGACGTCAATATATCCATATCAAAGTCTTCCGGGTCGTAAAGTCCAATTGTCAATGTGCCGTTGTCCTGGATTGCGATGTCGTATTCCGGCGTGTAATACATTTGGGCTGGGTCGCTGAAAGCATTGTCGTATTGCTTGTAGAGAGTCCAACGCTCGTCGCCGAGGTCCCAATACACCGCCGCGATTGGTTTGCCGCCTTCGGGGGGACGTGCAACTACAAAGAGGTCGGCGCGGCCGTCGTTGTTGAGGTCGCCTGTCGCGCTGCCAAGGTACTCCCAATCTTCGGGAATCATATCGTCGGATATGTCGCCGCTCTGACTAAAACCCTGCGCAAAACCGTTCAATGCAAAGGTGAATGCTGTGAATAAACTTAAAACCGTATTCATAATATGTAATTTTTTTGTTTTTTATCTTGTTGACTATCTGCAATAATAACGCCGCCAACGTCAAAAAAGTTTCCAATATTGAAAAAAAATTTTCATTTTGATTTGGAAGTTAATTTTTTGTTTGTATATTTGGCTCAAAATACAACTAACATTTGTTTAACACATCAAAAACTACATCATTATGAAATTGACAGCACCCACCAACGCAGTCTGGGGCGTAGCAGTAGGCCTCGGCGTTCTCGGAATCCTTGGCAAGTACGCCATTGCGGCTCTCGCACCTTACGCATTCTGGCTCGTTTTTGCAGGTTTTGCCGTTTTGGCGATTGCCTGCCTCCTCAAAGGCTTGTAGGAAAACAATTTAAGTCAGCAATTCATTGACAATTAACGGCGATTGGCGACAGTCGCTGTTAGTTGTTTTTTTGTGTCAAATTCATAAAAAATCAACAAATCAAAAAATCACCAAATCAAAATTCATAAATGGTAACTCTCACTACCGCCGACATCGTGATTATTTCGGCGTTTTTCTTGATTATAATTGCAATTGCAAAGGTTGCCACGAGCCGTGCGAAAGGCGGCGTGGTTGACTATTTTTTGGGCGGCAGGGCTATGCCGTGGTGGTTGCTCGGCGTGAGTATGGTGGCTTGTACTTTTAGTGCCGACACTCCAAACCTCGTTACGGGTATGGTGCGCGAGAGCGGCGTCGCCAAAAACTGGGCGTGGTGGTCGTTCCTGATTACGGGTATGGCTACGGTGTTTATTTTTGCAAAATTGTGGCGCAGGACGGGCATCGTTACCGACTTGGAATTTTATGAAAAACGCTATTCGGGACGCGCCGCAAGTTTCCTGCGCGGGTTCAGGGCGGTGTATTTAGGATTTTTCTTCAATATATTAATACTTGGCTCGGTGACGCTTGCCGCCATCAAAATCGGCGCGGTGATGTTTGGCATCAGTCCGCTCTATACTGTGATTGGCGGGTCGCTGATGGCGGTGATTTACACCACGTTAGGCGGTTTCAGGGGCGTTGTTTGGGCAGACTTTTTCCAATATATTGTGGCGATGGCGGGCGCGATTGTGGCGGCTGTTGTGGCTTTGCAACAGCCCGAAGTCGGCGGTCTGTCGGGTTTGGTGAGCAATTCTGACATTCAGGACAAGTTGGATTTCATTCCCGACCTTACAAATCCGTCGGTCTTTGTGCCGATGCTGATAATCCCGATTGCGGTTCAATGGTGGTCGGTGTGGTATCCTGGCGCGGAGCCGGGCGGCGGCGGTTATATGTGTCAAAAAATGCTGTCCGCCAAAAATGAAAAACACGCCGTGGCTGCCAATCTGTTTTTCAATTTTGCGCATTATGCGTTGCGTCCGTGGCCCTGGATTATTGTGGCGTTGGCGTCGTTGGTGATTTTTAAGCCTGAT